>NZ_JACGVE010000076.1:0-84796 GCF_014077065.1 Colwellia sp. MB3u-4
TGGTGAATAATATCTATTAGATCACAGACGAAAACGGAGTTCAAGCTTAAAAAACAACCAATTCATCAAATGTAAAAAAAACGCAAAAACGTCTTTTTTGGAGAAATTCTACAGCCTCAACGCCCGCTTAAGCGGAAAGATATAGCTGGCTAAAATGTTGAACCGAGTGAAAACAGTCAACTGTATGTTTTCTGTTTGAAGTTCTTGTTAGCTCTATTGCCTCTAACACATTATATTTTTTATTTTTTATTTTTTGGAGAGGCTGAATATAACCATCTAAAAAACTTATTAAATGGATAGAACAATATCAAAATAATAATAAAGCGTATTAATATAGGCACAATATCAAATGAATTAATAAAGAAGCTATAATTTATTTCAAATCCATCCAGAATGGATCCAGTAAGGACACTAGCAAATATAGCGGACATATTACCTGCAAAACTAGAACCATTTTCAGGCATCAATACATCCATTTATGATAAAAGAGCTAACGCCTCGTTAAGCGGCAAATGATTGTTGGCTAAAATGTGAAGCAGAGCGGAACCAGGCAACTGTAATTTGTCCCGCTTGAACAGCTTAAGCATACTTAGCTCAAAACTTTAATTTGATTTAATGAAGCAACTCTTACATGTGTTTGAAAATAATATTTTTTAGTGATTTTTCCATTTGAAAAAATGGAAATTTTCATGCGCTTAGCCTCACCTGTCACCTCAATTGTTTTATTTATGAAGTATGAATCAGGAGATTCACCATATTTCTTCGTAAACGCATCAATTAATTTTGGATGAATCGCTACCGTAATATTTCTTCTATCTCGGTAATCTGTTTCAGTATTTAAGTAAATAATACCTCTTTGATTACCTGAAGCTTTAATTGGAAGCTGAAAAGTACCTTTGATTCCATCAGGTGCATTATCTTCAGTTAAAGCTATCACATTCATGATACTTGCTATATCTGTATTTGAGGTAACTTTAGATGTAGAACTACACCCGCTTAGAACTAATATGGATATTAAGATTAAATATTTCAATTTACGACTTCCTTGTTGGTATGCTTAACGACTTGTTAGTAGTATTTTACTCCACTCAAGTTTCTTTTTGGGATTTACGTCTTTTAATAAGACCTAAAGATAAAAACACTATAGAAGAAATTAAGAACACGGTTGAGCCGATAAAATCCTGCTCGATTACGTTATAAGCCAAACCTATAGCCATAATAAAAGATGCACCGAAATAAGATTTAAATTGAGATGACGAGTTTTTATTCATTAACACTACCCTTTGATTGAATGCTGAAACTTTAATACCAACGCCCCAATAAGAGGCTAAAATAGTGAGGCACGAACGGCCGCCAACTTTTTTAGCCCTTTTGATTGCCTTATTAGGTTTGCGATAACACCCCAAGCCCAATTTTTACACTTGTTATGATGGCAATATAAATCAATACACCGATAGACCTTTTTCGCCTGCGACAAAGTAATTCTTTAACAACGACACCATCATTATTCTCTAATTTGGATTGCCATAAAACTAGCCAAAAAATCTTAAGAGTAAAAGCTGTTCCATTAATTAATATCTCTTTTTTTCTTATCGGGCGCACACAAAGAAAGGCAGAATAAATAATTTTTTCATTTTCTTTTAACTCAAACTTTGTAGTGAAGCGATCATAGCAAGCTTCAAGTGTTGAATTTCCAATTTTATGGCGCTCTGCCTGAATCCGTTCAAAACCCATTTGTAAACCTAACGCCGCAATAAGCGGCTAAGTAATGGTTGGCTAAAATTGTGTAGCGAAACGTAGCCAACTGTTACGTGTCCTTGTTTATTTTCTTGTTAGTTTTTCATTACACCAGCACGCTTTTTAGCATAATAAATTGCTAGACTACAAATGATTATAAAAAGACTGTAGAAACTTACTTGATACTCCCACGGTACTTGTGGCAATGAACCATAAAGCCGAAGACTATCATTAACGATAAATATACTAATACCTGAAATTACCGCTGTAAATTTAAAATAAAATAGATTGCCAGTCTTAATTGCTACTATAGATATAACCAATATTAAGATAGCGATAAATGATGCTAGGGCTGACATTACACCGGGCACTACACTTGGCGCAAGAAGCATTACCTCGATTAGAATACACATCCACCCTAATACTTTTAAATACACCACTCCTCCTTGAAAAACTATTGCCCCGCTTGTTATATGCCAATTTGCTCATATAGCTCTAATGGTAGTCCATCAGGGTCACTAAAAAAGGTAAACTTTTTATTAGTATATTCATCTACTCTAATCGACTCAACATCCACGCTTTGAGACAAAAGGTAATTTCTAACAGATTCAACAGACTCTACATTAAATGCCAAATGCCTTAAACCTAGAGCTTCAGGGAAACTCGGTCTATCCGGTGAATTAGGGAAAGAAAATAATTCTATTTGACCACCATGTGGTAATTTTAGATCGAGTTTAAATGAATCTCGCTCTTCCCGATAATTTTCAGCTACAACCTCTAGTCCAAGAATTGAAACATAAAATCTCTTAGACTTTTTATAATCTGAGCAAATTATAGCAGCATGATGAATCGATTTGAGCACCTAATCTCCTTGGCATATAACGCCCAAATAAGGGGCTGATTAATAGTTGGCTAAAATGTGAAGCGGAGCGAAACGCAGCCAACTATTGCGTGTCCGTTTGATTGCCTTGTTAGTTGCTAATACTCTGGACTAAAAGTATATAACAAAAGTAAATTATAACAACTAGATAGAAAACTGAAATTATACTATTTATGCCCCATAAACAATGCCAGAATTTACCAGTAAAGTAACCTTTAATTCGAATTTTACTATTTAGCAGCCCTAAGGATGATGGAATTAAGGTTAATGCAGAAAAACACAATATAGGAAATACGCCAAACATTAAACCAAGTCCCGATGCACTAGCAGTAGACGCTGAAGTACCCGGTTCTATTGGAGATAAAAGAATATAAGTCAGGAGTATTCCAACTACTGCTGATAAGAAGCCTAACATTTGGAGAGTGCGCATAAACCCCTTTGCAACTAACGCCCCATTAAGCGGCAAAAAATTGTTGGCTAAAATAAGCGAGGCACGAGCAAAAAGCTAACTGTTTTTTGTCGGTTTGAATGCCTTATAGCTCTTGGAATGCCATACTATAAAAAAATTTCAGTCTATCGAGATACTTATGATTAAACAAATCATTATCGGAGCAATTGTTGCTTCACTAGCAGGTTGTAGTTCGTTCACACCAAATAAGGAGACCCGATTTACAACGTCGGTAACAATCTCCGAATACAATAACCTTGCCAGCGAATACATGCACAAGCCGACTTTTGGAACAATTCAACATTTTGATGACTATGATGCATATTACCTCAGAGCAGATCGTTATGGGCAAGGTTATTTAGGGATATATATCACTCCTGAAAACATAGAGCATTACGAAACAGCTCTAAATAAGTACTTGAAATGGAATGACATTGCTCTTGAAAGCAAGGATTTAATTGATAAAACCATAGTTTCGTTCAATCAGACAATGACCACCTGGAAATTGAATTTCTTTTCTGGAAATGTGCATTCTCATTATTTTAATGTATTAGCTTGCTCAGATGGTTTAATAGAAACGTGTACTACTATGGCAACTCTAGATAGCTCGAACGTTCGGAACCTTATTACAGAACTAGACAAGTTCAAAGCTAACTCGCTATCCAAACAACACGCTGAAGATAAGAACAATTAACTCATAAATTAAGAAGGGTATACCCTACCCTTCTGAGCTATAACGCTAAACTAAGCGGAAAAATACAGTTGGCTATAATGCGCAAAGCGCAGCCAACTGTAATTTTTCCGTTTGAGTGCTTTGTTATATGCGATTTATAAGCCCCATAACCAACCTATTTGAAAAGTAAACTGAGGGCTTGAGTAATCACCTGAACCAAAAGTTAAACCTGGCTCCATAAAAAAACCACCTTTTTTTAAGGTTGCAGAAAAACCCACATATTTCCATTTATCAGATTTAAACTTATTTTTTTCAATATCAGAGTATCCACTTATAATCTGGGCTGAATGAAAAAAAGAATCATTGTTTTGGTAAAAATTATAACCAACTTCAATTCCACTAATTTTATCTCCCCAGTAACCACCTGAAATCTGTAAAGGAACATCTAACTCATCGCTCTTAATAACAAAGTTAGCGCCCGCAGGAGAACCTAAAGACAAACCTAATGAAGTTGAATCTTCAGCTAAAGCTGAAAAAGAAGATAGTATTAAAAGACTAACGCATGTGATTTTTTTGTATTTTTGAACCATAACATTTCCTTGTTGGTGGTGATTAGCATATAACGCTTCGCTAAGCGGAAAATAATAATTGGCTATAATCGCGAAGCGATGGCCAACTGTTATTTTTCCGTTTAAGCAACTTGTTATACAAATTTAAAAATGAGGTCACCAAACCCCCAAACAAGAGTACCGAAAATAACCATAAAATGAGCAAAAGGCTTCATTTTTTTCTCTTCTTTTGTAGGGTTAAAATATTCAGCTAATTGAAGCATAGATATAGAGGAACCAGGTACATAGCTTCTTTTAATCGATGCACCTAAACTTAAGTGATACTCCAAAACAGCCCCTAGTAGAACTAATACTGCACCACTCCTAGCAAATAAATCTGCATTTTCAGGTGGTACATTCCAATCTACAATTAATGTAACTAGAGATACGAATAATCCAATAACGCATAAAGTAAACGCTGTTTTTGGGGATGATTTTTCACCAGAACTCATGTTTTCTCCTATTTGTATAACGCCCAAATAACAGGCTAAGTAATGGTTGGCTAAAATTGTGTAGCGAAGCGAAACGTAGCCAACTGTTACGTGTCCTTGTTGATTTTCTTGTTAGCCGAAAGTTGGGAACATGCAAGTTTATACGCAGCAATACCAAACCAGCCCATTGTAGGAATTGCCCACAACCTTTGGATTAAACCATTAATTTCTTGAGGAATAAACCCTGCGTAAATAAGCCAAAACATAAAAACATGCAATACAGTAACAGCAACAGATAAACTTTCAAATACACTAGATTTAATTACATCTTTAAACTCAAGAGCAAAAGCCATAGGAGCAATAATCATGAATATTGATAAGTTATATAAAAGATGAAGCGGAGTTTCGAGTGTCCAAATTCCCGCACTAATCATGCTTATACCAAATAAAGATGTTGCTAACATGGCTGTAGAAAATCGATTTAGCGAGAGTGATTGCATTGCAAATGCGAAACCACACATAGATAAACCAATCATAATGTCAGCTATGCGATGGGTATAAGCATAAATTGGATCTTCTAATGCAACATAACTAATACTTTTTGCAACGAAATCAAAATCAGGAATGACAACTCCAAGCCCTATATTCACTATTGAAGCGATCCAAATGATATGAGCTTGTTTCAGTAACCAGTAGTTTAGATTTTTCACCGTACTTCCTTTTTCGGCTAACAAGCTTATTAGACGGATAAAATCCCACTTTCAACAAAGGTGAATGTCCAACTAATGAATATTTATTCAAATTAATATACATAACTTAATATTAACATTCAACACGTTAATTTTACTTTTTGAATATAGCGATTAGAAAGACAGATTAAATCCCACTTTATACATAAAAGCGGGATATGAAGATTAACTGTATTTATATACAGCCTACATTTAAGATTAATAAGGAATGATTATGAAATCTGAATTTCTCTCGCATATCAAAGAAACTATGTGAAAAGTTTTAAAACTGAATGGATGCAAGTAACGGGTTATCGCTCATTTATTGAAGCTGAAAATGCAGTTGTTAACTATATCATTCGATATTAAAGCAAAGTTAGGCCTCACAGTTATAACGGAGGATTAACACCGAGTTAGTCAGAGAAAAGATACTGGCTAGAATACAAATCCGTGGCAAGCTTTACTTGACCACTACAGTTTTCGCTACTTCAGTTTTACGTTCATTAAGATCATAGCGGCGTTAACTTCTAGGGATTTGGACCCTACTCGAAGGATTAGCTCTATAAACACTAGGTTGTCGTAGAACACTAAATTCTAGATGAAAAAAAACCGCCAATCTTTCGATTAGCAGTTTTTTATAGTTTGACGTTGATATTGGGATTTGAACCCTACTCGAAAGATTAGCGCTATAAACCTTACCTTGTCGTAAATCACTAAATTCTAGACGAAAAAAACCGCTAATCTTTCGATTAGCGGTTTTTTATAATTTGGCGGAGAGATAGGGATTTGAACCCTAGAAGGGCTATAAACCCTTGCTGGTTTTCAAGACCAGTGCTTTCGACCACTCAGCCATCTCTCCAGTGTTCGAAAGCATTGCTGCTTCAGAACGGGGCGAATAATAGATACTGTTCACTGCTTTGTAAAGTGCTAATTTAGCTTATTAGGCTTTTTATTTGATTTTTACTGTCAAGTGCTTAATAAAGCATCAAATGGTGATTTTTACTCGCCTTTTTTCACGTTTATCTCATTTTTGCAGTGCGCTTAACTTTCAACGCATGAATACGATTTGTAACAATCGTATTCATCAGTAATTGCCACGGCAACTGTTATACTGTGCTATTGCGAGTTTCCCGGAGATATTGTGCCTAAATCAAGTCAATCAGTTGCTGACCGAAGTCTTTTAAGTTTAACCTGGCCCATTTTTATTGATCTATTTTTCATTTTCATGATCAATGTGACTGACGCCTGGTTTTTAAGCCGTATATCTGATTCTGCAGCTGCGTCAATAGGTGCTGTTATGCCTATTTTAGGCATTGCCTTTGCGCTTTACAGTACTATGCATCAAGGCGGTAGTAGTATTGCATCACAGCGTATTGGCGCTGGAGATCATAACAAGTTAGCCGCAACTTATGGTGTGCTGTTTGCCATTCTGCTCTTTATCGGTATTTTATTAAGCATTGTCATGATGGCTTTTGCGCCTCTCTTCGCGCAATGGATGGGTTTAACCGATGATATGGCAGGTATGGCGAGCATATACTTAAGCACCATAGGTATGGGCACTGCGATATTAGCCGTACGCTTTGCTGCCGCCGCTGTTTTAACCTCTCAAGGTAAAACACATTGGAATATGTGGTCAACTTTCGTCATGACCATAGTCAATATATTATTTAACTATCTATTGATTGACGGAAAACACGGCTTCCCTGATTTAGGAGTACAAGGTGTTGCCTATGCGTCGGTCATCGCTTGGGTTGTCAGTTTATGCTTTACCCTTGTGATCATTATTAAACATTTACATATCAAGATTACTTTACCCAAGCGCTGGCTATTATTTAAAACAGATAGTGCACCCATCTTAAAAATAGCACTGCCATCGGTGTTAGAGCCCATGTCGTGGCATCTAACCCAAATATTGATGACAGTTATGATCGTCACTATGGGTGAGCTTGCTTTAGCCACGCGTATTTATAGCTTTAATTTACTTTTTACCGCTATTTTATATGGCTTTGCTATCAGTTCAGGCGTACAAATTAAGGTCGCCCATTATATTGGTGCTAAGCGTTTTGAAGAGGCTGATAAACAACTGATGTTGGGACTTAAGCTAGGTATTGCCGGCGCGATGTTTTTTGTTTTCACCTTATTGGCATTTTCTGACCAGTTGTTTGCAATATTTACCAGCAATATTGAAATTTGGGCGTTGGGCAAGCTGATATTGATTATTGCCATCATTGGTGAATTTGGCCGAAGTTTTAATCTGATTGTTGGTGCATCATTGCGTGCGTCTGGCGATGCACGTTATGTGTCAATGGTTGGCTTTATTATTATGTGGTTTATGGCCTTACCCTTAGCTTGGCTTTTAGGGTTACATTATGGCTATGGTTTAGTGGGTATTTGGCTGGCAACCAGTTTAGATGAATGTATTCGAGGAATTATAGCCTTAAAGCGTTGGAATACAGGAATATGGCGCAGCAAAGGCATATATGTTGCCGAGATACCTGCACCACTGAGTATTAATAAGCGTACTGATGACCCAGAAGTTATTAATCAGGAGATAACACAACAACACAATGTTCAAGCAGCAAAAACTTGATAAAACACTTGATAAAAAAAGCCAGTATCATTATTGATGGTTTTCATGTGTTGGTGACAAAGCCCATTATTGCCTTAATTAGAGCGAGTAAAATGACACTTAAAAAGCAGGCTATTCAATATCTCCGTCATCATTTTCGTACTCGCTCAACATTTCATCAAAATGATCGAAGTCGGTGAAATCTTCATTTACAACAAGGGTATCAGTCACGTTATAACAGATACTTGCGGGCTTCGAATAGTTTGGCACCACATCATAACTAAAAACAGAATAGTATTTGGCTATATTGGCGTTACCATATTTATCGTAGGTATACTGGTCTTTTCCCGCATAGAGCTTAACCCCATCGAATGGTGACATGGGTGGATGAAAACAATTTCTCACCACATAACAACCAATAAAATCTTTATCTTCTGGGTTATCCCAACTCAATTTCACCAATGAATTTTCAATCGTTAGCGTTAAATTAGTCGGTGATGACACGGCATTTTTACGACGTGTGACATAGTTAATCATTAGACTCGGTTCGTTATTCTTGCCATTACATGACCAGTCAATAATAGCGTCACGTTCTTGGGAGATCGCCGTCGGTCTGATAATGAAGTACACAGGCTTTTCTTCAGAGTGAAGCCGTTCCAAATCTTGACGACAATAGCTGTCAAAAATCAGATGATGCTGGGCACTTTTTTTAAGTTGTGTGTTACTGATTTCATAACCGATAAATTCAATTTTCTGTCGATTCTTGACGCTAACATAATCCAGATCTTTAAGCTCTGCCAGTTCAATCGTAAAGCGAATATCTTTGTTTGTATTAATACTGTTTTTATTCTGCATAACCAGATAGGCATCAGTGATCACCGTTTCCTGGGGGTCTGGTAACTGATCCAATGAAAAAGCCATTTGACCATAAACAACCCCCCCTTCACTGTCAAACCCGCAGCTCAGACAATCTTCGTCTATTTTGTGCATTGAAATGGTGTTTAACGCTACCGGCGTTAATCTTAGCTCTGTGGGTTTCGCGCGATAAATAATATCAAGGAATGGTCGATAATGGACCCCACCACCAAATGGACCATAACCAATATCAAACTGCATAAGCTGAGATTTTTGCCCTAAGGGCAATGTGTTTGGTCCCTGTATTCTAAACAAAATACGACCACTCGTAATTTGATTTTGTAATAGCGCGCGCTCAACGCCGTTAAAGCGCCATTCTTTCCATATACCTTGTCTGAGATGATCAGACTCAATGGTTTGCCCTAAAGTAAGTAAAGGCACAGCATTTTGAACCTGATTAAAATCAGAGATGTCTTCTAGCGTATTAGCGTCAAGGATCGAAATACTCCATTCACCATAGGTTTCAATCTTGGCACCCACTCTATTCATCGGATATAAAGAAAAAATAGCCGATTTGATGGTTAGCTCAGGAGATAAGTTTTTCAGTGAAAAAGCAATTAAGCCAAAACAGATCCCTTTTTTACTAGAAACACCAATAAACATAGAATTTCGACCAAAATGTTTTTTATTGGCATCAAGACTATATTCGCCAAGGTAACCAATATCACTTTTGGCCGGAAGTAACGCACGAGAAAATTCATCCGGCGCCAACTTTGTTTTTAACCTGATTTCGGGACTAAACGGTGAATTTAGCATATTGCTGGGATCAATCGCGTGAAGATTATAATAATACATTTGACCGCTCTTCAATTGAATATCGGTAAACTCGCCACTATGAGTGATCGCAATCAAATTCTCTCTTGAACAAGCTGATTTAGAGGTGTCACTGCGAAATATTTCAAAATATATCGCTTTATTTTCCAGACTGTCCCAACTCAAACTAACGCTATCAGCAGTGATATCGGTCACATTGAAATTTGCAATACGCGCTGGAGCCTCTTTAACGTAATTTCTCACTGTTCTGAAAGCAAGCAACAAGGCCGGAATATTTTCATCAATCGATTGCGCCATATATTGCAAATAATCGGGAATATTTCGGCTACCCACTTCAACCACTATGCTCATTATTCCTCTATCATAATAATACTCTCGGCCGCTACCGTGGATCAAATTAAACGGTGGTTTTCCTCGATGAATACCGTATTCTCGTCCGGTAACTTTCCTGATTTCATTGTTCATGTTGGCGCACAACACATTCAAATCAGTGCCTTCAATTTCTTTCTCGTGATTGAATTTATGCGCAGGGAAAAAAACATTACCTTGTGAATGATAATCAAGAGCAACACGAATATTGGGGTGAGTCTCAACAAACACTTTGATGGCTTGAGTTTCAGGCTCAGAAAATGCGGCTGGACCTGAATATATCGCCGAACTGGTATCTGTTCCTTTTTTAAAACGCACGCCAAAATTACGATTAAGGTCAACACCAAAGGTATTGTCGCCGTTGTCCCTCCTATTTTTGCGCCAAAATGAAAAATGGGTATGCGAATATTCAAAACCGTCAGGGTTAAGACAAGGCACAATATAAAGACTACTACTATTGAGTGCCGATGATAACATCGGATGATGTTGATGGTTATCAATAATATATTGAATAAACTTTATCGCTAACTCATTGCCAATCCACTCGCGCGCATGAATTGAGCCGGTATAAAGCAAAGCCGGTTTATTGCCCGCGTTACTCACATCATTGGAAATTGTTGCCATCATGATGGGCCGTTTTTCCCACGTTTCACCTATGCTATTAACCTGAATTAGATCAGGGTATTCGCGCATCGCATTGGCCAAAAATTCACAGGTTTGCTGATAAGTTGAATATTGTTTTTTCATAATAGAAGGCCATTTTATTTTTCAATCAAATAATATTACTGTTATTCACTTATAACAGGCAGTACCGGCGGCAATTGCTCTTTTACTTGTATGTCTTCTCTGCCTACATTTTCCACAGTAGATATATCACTTTCCTGTGGATCAACTGATTGAACAGCCACTGCAGAGGTTTTATCAAGGCTTGGTTGATAACGCGCATAATTATCTTGATAATTCCAAACATCACTCGGCCATTCTTCGTACTGATTTGGCTCCGCATTAAGTAATGGAGATCCGTCTGCACTTATTTTGTCGAAGGTTTCACCACTATCGTTGACGCTCTGATGACATTGTCTTGAAAAACTGATGTGGCGCATAGTGCGAAGCAAAGCAGAATTTATTTTCCCTAACTCTTCCCAGTTATAAAGCGGGATATAAGGCTTAGAAAATTGGCCTGAAGACAAACTCCACATCAGGTACTGACCTATCCAGTCTCTGATATAAGAAAATGCGGCAAAAGCCGTAGCGCATTCTAAAATGCGGTATTGACCATCTTTTCCCACGGCGATATCACATGCCCAAAATTCAGCGTTTGCTGCTTTTGATGCCTTAACAGATAATTGCAAAACTTTTCGGGGTACTGCTTTATAATCCATGGAGCCACCTTGGCTCGTGTTGGTTAGCCATTTGCCTAGCGGTGGTCTTCGCCAAAAGGCACATACTGGTTTGTGACCGATTAACATCACCCGAATATCTGCTGCCATCGGGATAAAGTCTTGTACGTATACGGGGTAATATTTTTTGCTCTCTAAAAGTTCACAGGCCTGCGCAAATGAATCTACTTTGTGAACGAAATAGCCGCCATAGTTAGAGGGGCCATAAGATTTTTTGATGATTAGCGGATACGCTGACTTAGACAAAAAATCAAAGGCCTTTTGTGGTTGGTAAAAAATATGCGTATTAGGAATCGGCAGTGCATATTTTTTACAAAACCGAGTCACATTTTCCTTCGATTTATTTGAGAATTGGCTATCTAGGGAGGGGATAAATTGTACTGTTGGTAACGCGCGCGCAATTTCACGAAAAGTCTCATAAGCAGTCGCCGGAATATTACCGATCAATACCTCAATTTCTTTACTTTTTACCTTAGCAATAAAGCGTTCTTTGTCTTTACCCCAATGATAAACCACCTTTTCTATTTTATCAGGCCAGCCTTTAAAATTAGAGTAATCAAAAAAACGCTGTACATGGTCGAGATATAAAAAGGCAATTTTAGGCAATGTATTTGGCAAGTGCTTGCTCATGAATATTTCCTATAGCATTAAGTTTAACTTTGCGTTCGATTAAGTTGACGATTTTCTCAATTTTTAGCGCATTAAAATCCAGTCCGAATTTTTCTTGTTCCGGTGTGGCAAAGGCGGGAATACCGTTGACTTCCAATACCACAAATTGTTCGCGTTCTCGGTCATAAATCAGGTCAACCCCTGCAATATCTAAGCCTGTTAACCTAGCTGCGCGTAGCGAAAGAGCGGCTATTTGATCGTTTAGCTCGCGTAGAATTATCGAACCACCACAAGAAATATTTGTACGCCAGTCGCCTTGGGCTGCTTTGCGTCCGTAGCAACCCACAATTGTCCCGTCAACTACGTCTACTCGAAAATCTGTAAAGTCATTGTCTATCCATCTTTCGAGATAAAAACAACCAGGCTTAGTCTCATTCAATAACGGTAATAATTGTTCGAACTCGGCTGCACTTTCAATGTTAATAATACCCTTGCCGCCCCAGCCGTTAGTGGGTTTAAACAGTGCTTTGCCACCCCAGTTACGTAATATTTCTCTGGCCCTTTCCAACTCTTGGTGATGACATAATTGATAATTAGCGGTTGGGACACCATGTTGATTAAGTAAATGAGAGGTTTTAAACTTGTCTTCCGACACACAAAAAGCTTCAAAGCTATTAATACAAGGTACCGTCATATTGAGCGCTTGGTAGAGATAAACTTGATAATCACTCTGCTCACTAGCGTTATAGGAAAAGTAGAGATCTAGGTTTGCCATGTTCACCTCGCCGGAAAATATATGACCATTATTTGCATAGCCATTTTTCAAGCTCAGATTATTAATCACTGCAATCCCATTTTGATTTAGTTGCTCAATAATACGTTGCTGTATTACTTCCCCGCCGCCATTTCGGTACATCCACATCCCAATAGTGTAATCAGTCATATAGTTGCCACTCAGCAAAGTTAATCTAAAAATAAACGCTCGTATTTTTATCAAATATCAAGCTTAGTTCGAACCGTTATTAACCTCATCTGAATAATTATAAATTAATTAAGCGGCAACTAATTTGACAAATGTCAGGGTGAGGGATTATTAAATTTTTTAACCTTTACCCTAAGCGGTCATTAGTATTTTTATCGCCTATATTATTGACCAATAAGGAACCACATGAAGATTAATCTAGATTTAAAAGCTGGCACTGAGCCAATGAAATTGGACGGATCACATTATGATTTTTCGGAGCTCGCAGAACTCATAAAAATGAACTCCAATACCCACAACAAAAAAGGCGTCGATCTTTTAGGTAAGCGCTATCAAAGCCTTTTTGAAACATTGGGGTATCACACCAAACGATACCCCAGAAATGATATCGGCGATCATCTGCTATTTAGCTCTCAAACTAAGCGCGGCAATAAACTTTTACTGCTGGGTCACCTAGATACTGTTTTGCCACCAGAAGTGCCTAACCTGTTTAGTGAAGATAAAGATTGGATCTATGGACAAGGCGTCTGTGATATGAAAGGCGGCATTCATGTCGCCATTTGCGCCCTTAGGGAAGTAGCGAAAAGGCATGGAAGTATTGCTAATATCGACGTACTGCTAGTGAGCGATGAAGAAACAGGCAGTGATGATAGCCGCCAGATTACCGCCGTATTAGCAAAAAGCTATCAGGCCTGTCTGGTATTTGAAGCCGCAGGTAAAAACGGTGAAGTGGTGGTTGGACGCAAAGGTGTTGGCACTTTTGCTATTGATCTTAGCGGTAAAGCCGCGCATGCCGGTAATAATTATCTACAGGGTGCTGATGCTAATTTAGCGGCAGCAAAAATGCTTATCAAACTCAATCAGCTGACCAATCTTGCACAAGGCACAACAGTAAATGTTGGAAAAATTAGCGGCGGAATCGGTGCCAATACGATTTCACCCAATGCACATTTGCTACTGGAAATTCGTTACAACAAACACAACGAACGGGATCGTTTACTGGCTGCAATCAATGGTATCGTCGCAGCCGAGCAGGTAAAAGGTGTCACCGCCAAATTATCTGGTGGTATTCAACGCGACGTTATGCAAGCTAACGATAAGCAGGCTCAATTTCTCGCCAAGCTAGAATCTATTTTAGGTGAGAAATTACCGACAGAAACAAGAGGCGGAGTTAGTGATGCCAATATTGTTTCAGCAGCCGGCGTAGTGACACTTGACGGTTTTGGTCCCTTTGGGGAACACGACCATACAAAAGACGAGCGAGCATGTAAAAAGAGTTTCGTAAAACGTGTTCAACAAGTCAGCCTAATTTTACTAGAATATAATGGTGTAAAAACTAATATTTAGTGGCACATTGATCGCATAAAGACCTTACCTTTGCGCCTCTTCATCGGCAATTTGTTTACTTTTATTTATTCTCAACGCTAAATACAAGTCAGAATGAACATAAATGCCCTCGCTACCTGATTTAATATCTGCGTTTTTAAACCATGCCAGTAGTTGGCGTTTTCTACCGGCAAGTTCAAGGCGTACCCCGCGCTTTTTAAAGATAGTATTCAAATCTGCCAGCATGGCCATAACACTTAAATCTAAATGGGTGAAGCACGGAACCGCGTCAATAATGACACACTCAATACCATCTTTTTGTCGGGCATATTGCTCTAATAACCTACGTTTAAAAAAACTAGAATTAAAGTAGGTTAACGGTGAATTAAAACGATAGATGAAAACACCGTCTATCGCTTTGGCTTTATCGCTGGTATCTAAACTTCGCACCACACCATTGATATCAACACCAAGTATATTGTCTGTAGGACGCATTACGGTACGAATAAATTGAAATAAACCCAGTAATACCGCCAGTGTAATACCAGGAATAACACCAATAAACAGCACCGCAAATAATGTGATTAAGGTTAAGTAAAATGCTTGCCGGTCTTTTAATCTTAATCGCCATACCGCTTTTAAATCTAAAAGATGTATTGACGCAATGATCAATACAACACCCAATGCAGCGCTAGGAATAAACTCAAGTGGCGCCGTTAAAAAAATCGCAATAATGGCAATAATAATCGCCGCTATAATAGAGACTAATTGTGTTTTACCGCCATTGGCATCATTCACTGCCGTGCGAGAGTCTGCGCCGCTTACTGCGAAGCCTTGTGATAAAGCAGACGCAAAATTTGCCATGCCCAAGGCCATAAACTCTTTATCTGGGTCAATATCGTAGCTATTTTTTTCAGCAAAACTGCGTGCGGTTAGCATCATACTCACAAAGCTGACTATCGCTAGGTTAAGTGCTGGCATAACTAGCCCACGAATAATACCAAGATCAAAATCAGGTGCTTTAAATAAGGGTAAACCACCCTCAACAATGCCAATGGTTTTTATCTCAAACTGTTCTAAATTAAAAAACCATACTAACGTAGCTGCAAAAGCGATGGCGAACATAGAAGCGGGAAAAGTGGGTTTTAAGCGTTTGATAAGAAAATAAATGCTGACAGTAAATAAGGCCATTAATAGCGTTGGCACATGCGCTTGCGAGAGATATTCAGGTACACCCCCTAAACGCTCAACCAGGTGCCTTTCGTCAAATGTAAAACCAAAAACTTTAGAAAACTGACCCACAATAATGGTAATGGCGACACCATTTAATAGTCCCATCAAAATAGGTTTGGATAAAAAGTCCGCCAATACGCCAAGCTTAAAACGACTGGCAATTATGCACCAAAAACCTGTCATCGCCGTCATGGTGATCACTAATTGCCAATGCTTAACAATGTCACCTGCGGCTAAAGGCGTTACCACGGCGGCGATAACCGCACAGGTCGCGGCATCAGGGCCAACAATCAATTGCTTGGAGGTGCCAAATAGCGCATATATGATCATGGGTAAAACACAGGAATATAAGCCAACAACTGCATTAACACCGGTTAACTGTGCATAAGCGATAGCAACCGGTAAAGCAACGGCTGCAACCGACAATGCCGCTTTTGCATCATCAGCGAGCCATTTACGCTGATAATTGAACAAAACGTTCAAGCCAGGCATAAAGTTATATAAACGTGAAAGCAAAGTCGTTTCCTTACTGACAAAGTGAGTGTCTAAATAATAGAGTGCCTAAATAATAGAGTGATAAGACACTTAATATAGCGAATATAGGGTCTAGACACTCCTGACTGCTTTAAAAATCTCATTAAGGAATGAAGACAAAAACAAACGTATAAAGCATTGAAACCTAGATAAAAAACTTGTCAATAAATCAGTTCATAAAGCCACTAACAACCAATTTTTATCACGAAATCCCTTAGCCTTTAATCGTATAATAACCCTTAATTGATAACGAAACTGTTACCGGTTGTTGTGTGGTGTTTTTCCAATACCAACCGTGAGAGCCTTTAAAGGGTGTCGTTAGTGAACCTTGCATATTGTTTGTGGTGGCAATTGAAAAGCTTTCAAAATATCCCGTTGTATCCCCTGCTGGCTCACCGTGAAAATCAAAATAAAGTGCTGTAACACCTGATGTCCACTCGTACTCCACATGAGCATATTTATCCATATATAATTTATATTCTAAGCCTTTGCCTGCAGGGATAATAATCTCAACGTTATCAGTTCGTAATAAATCATTTTGTTTACCTCGCTCAACTATCAAGGTTGGCGACTTTTCTGACGCTTCGGCTATTGCCGTTAGCCCTAATGCTTTGCCACTACCCGTTGGGTCAATATTATATTCTGCTGGTAAAATGCAGGTGATCAGTAGCGTTATGGCCACTAGAAGCGCAATAGCAGTGGCTTTAACTAAAGTTGTCGTGCTATGTACAGGTATATTAAATTTATGCATGTTATATCCTAAATATCTTTTTATTTGTTTTATTTGTTTTATTGATTTACTTGATACGCTAACAACTCGCTAAAATAGGCCTAAGTTGATGGTACTTTAATCAGCGTAAATCACTCACGCTAACTGATAAAATAGCCAGTGAGTTGTAAACCTATCAGCATAAATCCGGCGCTTATTAGGCCGGTATTGGTCAATGTTGCAAAGCTTAAATAGCTACTATGTTTGCGCCAAAAACTTAATATTATTAATACCATGGCAAGTGCTAAAAGCTGACCTATTTCGACCCCCAGATTGAATGAAATAATATTGCTCACTAAGCCATTACTGGGTAACTGAAATTCTTGTATTTTAGTGGCTAAACCAAAACCATGAAATAAACCAAATACTGTGACAGCAATTTTAGTGTTGGGTTGGTAGTTAAATAGCCGTTGAAAGCCGCCTAAGTTATCAAAACCTTTATAGACCACAGATAACCCGATAATGGCATCGATAATATAGGGATTAATTTCAATCTGGCTAAATACGCCATAGAGCAAAGTTAAACTATGTCCTAGCGTGAATAAGCTGACATAAAGCAACACGTCTTTGCTGCGAAACAAAAAGAACACCACACCAACCAGAAATAATAAATGGTCATAACCTGTTAGCATGTGTTTTGCGCCAATATAAATAAACGGGAATATTGCGCTCCCTTCATTAGCCTCTAAAAACTGTTTTGTAACATCGTCTACGCCGTGAGCCAACAGTGAAAATGACGAAAAAAGTCCTGTCGTTATTAAGAGTAAAAGTATAAAGTTTTTACGGGTGTCATTCACTGAGTATTCCTTATTACTAGAGCTTGTTACTAGCGTTTTTATTAAATATTTTATCGCCGTGTTATACACTAAATTTGTATCTAAAGGTAATATACTAAATAATAGTTTCACCTTTATAAATAATTTGATCAACCCATAAGCGAATTTTCCTAATAGCGCGCTTTTAACGCCTGTTACTGTTGACAAAACGCTTATGCAAACCTTAGGTTAACTACTGTTAATGCCCATGAATGATACCCTGCAAATGATCAGCTTAGTTGATCTATCTATTGCTTTTATCCCTGTTGTTATTGCGCTGGCTTTTTTATATTTATGGTCACTCAATGTAAAACAAGCGAGCTATGCCCTTTCACGTATGCTCGTACAGCTATTATTTATTGGCTACGCACTAAGCTACATTTTTTATTCCGACAATCTTTGGTTAATCACCTCAATTTTATTAGCTATGGTCAGTATTTCTTGCTGGATTGCCTTACGCACATTACCTGCATATCGATTAGTGCTGTTTAAACAAGGTTTTATTGCCATATTATGTGGCGGTGGTTTTACTTTATTGGTGATCAGCCAAGGCGCATTGTCTTTAAGCCCATGGTATCAAGCACAAGTTATTATTCCACTGGCAGGTATGATATTCGCCACCGCGATGAACAGCATTAGTTTGTCTGCAGAACGAATATTTTCAGAACTGGACAATAACACCCCCTATCCAATAGCACGTAAGCAGGCACTTAATGCGGCGACAATACCCGTCATTAATTCATTATTCGCTGTGGGTTTAGTCTCATTACCCGGCATGATGACAGGGCAAATTCTGTCAGGGATTTCTCCTTTGATTGCCGTAAGATATCAAATTATTGTCATGTGTATGATTTTCGCCGCCGCCATACTTTCTGCGGTAATATTTTTACTCTTATCAGAAAATACCCTTAAAGAAATTATCAAAAAAAAGCACAGCACCCAAGCATAACTAGCTTGCTAATTACCTTATCATTTAAAAAACCGAATCATTTGAGGCTAATTATTGATAAAAGTACCATTTGAAACTACACTTATATTGGCAATAATAAGGTTGGTACTAATAAGGTTAGTAATAATCAGATTAGCGACTTTTATGGCACATTGATTTTATCAGGAGATCTATATGAAGGCTGCAAATAAGCAAAATCAAGCACCGAAAATTAACAGCGCCGTGGCCTTTAAACTCGGTAGTAATATATTAGAGAAATGGCAATGCAGTGCCAGCGACAAGCAAGCTATTTTAGGGTTGAGCAAAAGTAGCTATTATCGTTTTAACCATAATGAAAGCGCTAGCCTTTCTAACGACCAATTAGAGCGTATTAGTTACATTGCTAATATTCATCAAGCATTAAAAATGGTTTTTTCTAATCCTGACAATGTTTATGGCTTTATGGCGATGAAAAATGATAATCCTTACTTTAATGGTCATTCGCCACTGTCGCTGATCTCAAGTGGAAATTTTGGCACCTTATACGAAGTTTTCAAGCGGATAGACGCCATGCGTAACGGGCAGTGGTAAGATGAAGGCCAACACTAAAAAAGTAAAGTTGCTGAACAAAATTGCCTTTAGGTTAGTAAACTCAAAATTTCCTCCTATGACACTTTTTGATGATGTGGTCAGTCAAGAAGACTTTGCAACGGTTTACGCTATTCAAGCGCTAACCAACCCAAGAATATTAAATGAGCTTGGCGACTTATCACTACTATCAAGTAATGAAATTCCTTTTGGCATTGATGGTGTAAATTATGTAACCGCACCTTTTACCCATATTAATCCTGAAGGCTCACGCTTTAGCAATGGTGACTTTGGTGTGCTTTATCTTGCCGACACGATTGATACCGCCATTAAAGAAACCCTTTACCATCAAGACAAGTACTTTCAAAACCTGCAGGGTTTACATTATGACACTGTGGATATGCGTTGTTTAAAAGTAACCTTTAGTGCAAGTGTTGTTGATTTATTTCAAGTTAAAGGTATTTATGAACCAGAGGATTACTCGCTACCAAGGCGGCTTGGCGCAGAGCTTAAAAAGAATGCTCAGCAAGGTTTTCAATATTACTCGGTAAGAAATAAAGGTGCCACCTGTTGGGGATTATTCTCACCTATTCATGTCACTAGCGCTATTCAAACTAAACACTTTGAGTTTATTTTTGACGGAAAATCAATGTCGAAGGTTAGAGAGTTAGTTCATCAGCCACTGCACTTAAGCTAGCTTATTTTTAATGCCGGGTATGAGTTGATAGCCATGCGCACTGAAGATTAACACCTGATATAAGATAAAAATGGTTATGTATTGCTATTAAACAAGACATAACCATGAATGACTTAGCGAAAAAAGAGGCTTTCAACGCTAAGTGTTTCTGCTATATTTTTTAGTAAAACATTACTATTTCAAGCAATTAAAAAGCGAAGTCTTCACTCGCTAATGCCATCATTGAATCAACACCACCTTCAATACAAGCGGCGTGCCCTTTTGCACGTGGCAGTATGCGTTTAAAGTAAAAATTTGCTGTTTTAATTTTTGCTTGGTAAAACGCTTTATCTTCATCGCTATTTTTTAATTTATCTTCAGCCACTGCAGCCATTCTTGCCCAGAAATAGGCTAAAGTAACATAGCCTGCAAACATCAAATAGTCGACTGATGCGCCGCCAATTTCATCTGCGTTGCTCATGGCTTTTTTACCTACGTCAGCGGTTAATTCTTGCCATTGCTGAGAATAAGCCCCTAGTGCTTGAATATGCTCTGCCATTTCTGGATTACCTGCATGCTGTTGGCAGAATGCGCCAATATCAGTCATGAAAGGTTTTAAAATGGCGCCTTTACTGCCTAAAATTTTACGCGCAAGTAAATCTAAGGCTTGAATACCGGTAGTGCCTTCATATATGCAACTTATTTTAGTATCGCGCACTAATTGTTCCATGCCCCATTCTTTGATAAAGCCGTGACCACCTAATATTTGTATACCATGACTGGTACACTCAAAGCCTAATTCACTCAACAATGCTTTAGCTATCGGCGTTAACAAGGCAAGTCTTGTTTCAGCGTCTGCTACTTTGGCTGCATCTTTTTCGGCATGTGTTACATCAACTAACTGTGACAAATAACCCAATAACGCTCGGCCACCTTCAGCAATAGATTTTTGCGTTAACAACATTCTACGCACATCTGGATGCACAATAATCGGGTCTGCCGGACCATTTGGGTTTTTAACACCGCTAATAGAGCGCATTTGCAAACGGTCTTTAGCATAAGCTAATGCCCCTTGAAAAGACGCTTCTGTTGCTGCCGTACCTTCAAGTGCCACACCCAAGCGCGCTGCGTTCATAAAGGTAAACATACAGTTTAAACCGCGGTTAACTTCACCAATTAAATAGCCTTTGGCATTATCAAAATTAATCACACAAGTAGCGTTAGCGTTGATACCCATTTTGTGTTCAATAGAACCACAACTTACCGCGTTTTTGTCGGCTATTGTGCCATCATCGTTAATGTTGAATTTTGGTACGATGAAAAGAGAAATACCTTTACTACCTTCAGGCGAACCTGGAATACGGGCAATAACAATATGCACAATGTTGTCAGACAAATCATGCTCACCCGCTGAAATAAATATTTTTGAGCCGGTTAATGAATAGCTACCATCGTCTGTTAATTCTGCTTTGGTGCGCAACATGCCTAAATCGGTACCACAATGCGCTTCAGTTAAACACATAGTGCCGGTCCAGCTGCCTTCAACTAGCTTTGGCATAAATTGTTGCTTTTGTTTATCAGTACCATGCGCTTCAATGGTAGCCATTGCACCATGACTTAAACCAGGATACATAGCAAAACTATGATTCGCTGCTGACATCATTTCGCTGATCGCGCCATTCAATGAATGTGGCAAGCCTTGACCGCCAAACTCTACACTTTGAGATAATGTGGGCCAACCACCGTCGACATACTGTTTATAAGCATCTTTAAAGCCATCTGGTGTAGTTACTACGCCATCGGTCCATGTACAACCTTGTTGATCACCTATTTGATTAATGGGTGCAATAACCTGCTCAGTAAATTTGGCAGCTTCGCTAAGAATAGCATCAACCATATCTTCACTGGCATCAGTATAACCAAGTTCTTGGTAATGTTTGTTGCAGTCTAACAACTCTTGCATAACAAACTTTATATCTCTAATCGGGGCTTTATACTCAGGCATTTATTTATTCTCCAGTTATTATTAGATACAGTCTTTTTTTAATAGAAATTAACTTTACTACCGTTGAAAATAGCACAGTGGTAGTACCAGTACGAGCAATTAAGTTTTTTAGATTACTTTTAAATAAAATAACCATGAAAAAGCGTGTCACACTTAATTTCTGTAACCTTAACCTCGAACAATCAAGAGTATTCTGGCCATCATGGCTAGTAGTCTTATAATTTTATGTTAATCACAAGACAGTTATAAAACAAATGACTATTTTTTATTACCTACTATTATGTTTTCGTATACAAGAAGTCATCAAACACATCAATAATTTGACTAGTGTCAAGATAGCTTGTAACTTAGTTAACTATCGTTAAGTTTAGTGCCGTTTGTATCTCATATATCATCACTACTATATGTTTTTATAATACCGTCTTATTAAAACTATTCATTGGTATTATAAAAACATCGGCTTTAGCATAAGTAACACTAAAAGCATGATTTTATGCTGTAAGTTATTATTAAGCTTAGATTCAAATTAAACTAGCTTCACATTAAACTTAGCTTCAAGCAGTAAATTAATCATCCGCTATTTTAAATCATTATAAAGGACCTGTTATGTCAGTGATTGCCCTGTTAGAAAAACGCTATTCTACCCGTGCTTATTTGGATAAACCCATACCACAACCATTACTTGAATCCATTTTTACACAAGCACAACAAGCGCCTTCAAACTGTAATGTGCAACCTTGGCAAACCTGTGTAGTGTCGGGTGAGAAGAAAGAGCAGTTAAAAAACGCTCTGATCTCAACCGTCATGAAAGGTGCTGCACCCAATCCTGATTTTAACTGGCTACCTAAATATGAAGGCGTTCATCGCGATCGACAATTTGGTTCAGCGAATGCACTGTATAGTGCTATTGGCGTGACCCGAGAAGATAAGCAAGGCAGACAGCGTGCGATGATACGAAACTGGAGCTTTTTTGATGCTCCTCATGTTGCTTTTTTTACCATGGATAAATATTTAGATATTATGGGAGCCGTTGATCTGGGTATTTATGCCCAAACGCTTTCATTAATACTCGCAGAGCATGGGTTGTCATCTTGTATGCAAGGCGCACTGGGCCAATTCCCCGACCCCATAAAAGCAGCACTTAACTTACCAGAACAGCGTGGCATTTTATTTGGTATGTCATTTGGTTATGCTGATGAAAGCGCTGCCGTGAATAACACCCGAACTGAGCGTGAAGATATGGCCAATGCGGTGACCTTTTTTAAATAATATTAAAAAGCAGAGCAACATTTAATCGCTATATTGCTGAGAAAATATAACCCTATTTTTTAATCTGTTTAAAATTTTTAAGCAAACGCACAGTTTTTGCTGGCGATTGTTTCAGTGCCGCTGATACTATAATGGCAATTATATTAGCAATGGCTGAAAATCTTGGGTTATGAGCAAATCGCACCATAACCCAAGCTTATCTTGTTAACATTAGCAAAGGCAGCCGACCGAAAAGTAACAAGTTTTGCTTGGTAAGGCCATTTCATTCAAATTAAATAACTTTAGGAAGAACCGTGGAATTAATCGATTTAGACATTAATGAAAAAATTGCAACAATCACTTTAAAAAATGGCAAAGTTAACGCTATTTCTCACCAAGTGATAGCCGAAATAAATGACGCTTTAGATCAAGCTGAATCCGCAGGTGCTGTGGTTATTTTAACCGCTCAACCCGGTATATTCTCTGCTGGATTTGACTTAAAAACCATGAAAGAAAGTTCAGAGTCAGCAGTGGCCTTAGTTACCGCGGGTTCTACTTTGTCTCGTCGTATGTTGTCATTTCCTTTGCCAATTATCGGTGCATGTTCTGGTCATGCTATTGCTAAGGGGGCATTTTTATTACTGAGTTGTGATTATCGTATCGGCAGTTTAGGTAAATTTAAAATCGGCTTAAACGAAGTCACCATTGGTATGACTATGCACCAAGCCGGCATTGAAATAGCCCGCAATCGCATACCCACTAACTATTTAACCCGCTCGGTGATTAATGCAGAATTATTCTCGCCAGAAACAGCAGTTTTAGCTGGGTTTTTAGACACCTTAGTAGAACCAGAACAGTTAATGGCAACAGCGAAGGCAGCTGCCACTCATATGCTGACCTTGAATATGGATGCGCATCACGGTACTAAGTTAAAAACAAGAAAAGATATTTTAGCGACGTTAGATGCGGCAATTGCACTTGATGCAGCTATGGTTATCGCTTTATAGACGTTCTTTAAAGTCGGTTGATATACCTGCCTATGCACTTAAATCAGAACGTTAGTTTAAGTGCATAATAATCATCTGTAGTAAGGCCCTATACAGAAACCATCTAGCTGTAAACGTAGGATGGACTTCAGTCCATCAGTTTAAATGAAAGTTAACTGCTTTTAGTATTAAGACTCATTAAAAAAAACAAGACTAACTGCCGATTTTTTTTGGCCAATAGCATTAATCACCCGCTTAACAGTGACGGACTAAAGTCCGCCCTACAAAACAGTCGTCTAAATCCACATTGTCACCCATATGCCCTATGTAGGATGGACTTCAGTCCATCAAGTTAAATGAAATTTAACTGCTTTTAGTATTAAGACTAATAAAGAAAAATAATACCGGCTGCCTAGGTTTTTTGGCCGATACCATTAATCACTCGCTTAGCGGTTGACGGACTAAAGTCCGCCCTACAAAAAACCACCTAAATCTATATCGTCACCCGTAGGCCCTATGTAGGATGGACTTCAGTCCATCAAGTTAAATGAAATTTAACTGCTTTTGGCCTTGAGACTGATAAAAAAATAATACCTGCTGCCAATGTTTATTGGCACATAGCATTAATCACCCGCTTAGCGGTTGACGGACTAAAGTCCGCCCTACAAAAAACCACCTAAATCTATATCGTCACCCGTAGGCTCTATGTAGGATGGACTTCAGTCCATCAGGTTAAATGAAATTTAACTGCTTTTGGCATTAAGACTAATTAAGAAAAATAATACCGGCTGCCTAGGTTTTTTGGCCAATACCATTAATCACTCGCTTAACGGTTGACGGACTAAAGTCCGACCTACAAAAAATCTACCAAGCTAGATTATCACCCGTAGCTTCTCTGTAGGCCCGATATAAATTGGACTTTTTATTTATACTTACATGAGTCTTTAGCTTACTTCTTTAATAGCACGACCAATACCATCAACCGTTAGTGGAAACATTTTGTCGTCAATTAACCCTTTGATAATTGAAATTGACTGATGATAATCCCATTGATTTTCTGGTTGTGGGTTTAACCATGCCACCTTATTAAAATGCCCCAAAATTCGTTGCATATAATCAATGCCGGCTTTTTTATTCCAATGTTCAACACTGCCACCTGGGGCTATTATTTCATAAGGCCCCATGGTAGCGTCACCGACAAAAAGTACCTTATAATCACTGCCAAACGTTCTTATTATCTCTTCTAGATCAACGGTGTTAGTACGACGACGGCTGTTGTCTTTCCATAAACTTTCGTAAACACAATTATGAAAATAGAAAAACTCAAGGTGTTTAAACTCAGTATGCGCCGCTGAGAATAGCTCCTCACAGGTATGAATGTATTCATCCATAGAGCCGCCAATATCAAAAAACATCAATACTTTTACCGAATTATGACGCTCAGGCTCCATATGCACGTCGAGTAAGCCACCATTTTTTGCAGTAGAACGTATGGTGGTATTAATATCAAGCTTTTCACTAGCGCCAGTACGAGCAAATTTTCTCAGTTTTTTAAGCGCAAGTTTGATATTGCGCGTACCGAGTTCTTTATCTTGGTCAAAGTTTCTAAACTCTCGCTTATCCCACACTTTTACCGCTCGGTTATTACGATTACCGTCTTGACCCACACGAATACCTTCTGGGTGATAACCATAGGCGCCAAACGGTGATTTACCGCCGGTACCAACCCATTTGTTACCACCTTCGTGTCGTTTCTCTTGCTCTGCAAGGCGCTCTTTTAAGGTTTTCATTAATTCGTCAAGACCACCCAAGGCCTTTAACTTGTCTTTCTCTTCTTGGCTGAGTTGGCTTTCAAACTTTTTTCTTAGCCATTCATCCGGTACAACTTTGTCGAAAATATCGATCTTTTGCACACCGTCAAAATATTCAGCGAATGCACCATCAAACTTGTCATAATGGATCTCGTCTTTAACCATCACGATTTTAGCTAAATGATAAAAGGCTTCAACATCGGCAAAAACTACGCCTTTTTTTAGTAATGCAATAAGATCTAAGAGCTCGCGCAAACTCACCGGTACTTTGTGCTTTCTAAGGGTTAAAAATAAATCTATAAACACGTTTATTGCCTGTTTCTGCGACTAATAAAAGCGAGCTTTTCGAGTAATGACACATCTTGCTCATTTTTAAGTAAAGCGCCAAATAAAGGAATGATGTCTGACTTTTTATTGATCAATACATCTTGAGCAACATCGTCGGCCACTAGCAGTTTTAACCAGTCAATTAACTCAGACGTTGACGGTTTTTTCTTAATACCTTGCACGTCTCTTAGATCAAAAAACACCTCTAAAGTATGCGCTAACAGGTCTTGTTTTACATGCGGGTGATGTACGGCAATAATTTGTTCCATCTCTACTTTAGTTGGAAATTTAATGTAATGAAAGAAGCAGCGGCGCAAAAATGCATCGGGTAGCTCTTTTTCATTATTGGAGGTAATAATAATAATTGGTCGTTGTTTTGCTTTGATCACCTGTTGAGTTTCATAAACAAAAAACTCCATTTTATCAAGTTCTTGCAATAAATCATTGGGGAATTCTATATCAGCTTTGTCTATTTCATCAATTAATAATATCGGTCGTTTTTCTTCTTCAAACGCCTGCCAAAGCTTACCTTTAATAATATAATTTGAAATATCATTAACCCGTTCATCACCTAATTGGCTATCTCGTAAACGCGACACGGCGTCATATTCATACAAGCCCTGCTGTGCCTTAGTGGTCGATTTAATATGCCATTGGTATAATTTACAATTAAGTGACTTTGCTAATTCTTCTGCTAACTGGGTTTTACCCGTACCCGGCTCGCCTTTGATTAATAGTGGTTTTTCTAAGGTAATTGCTGCGTTTACCGCTAAGCGAAGTTCGTCTGATGCAATATAATTTTCTGTACTGTTAAACATGGTGTTACCTATAAAGATGATGCCCTGTAATGTTAGGCGTCATTAAAAATTGATGGATTAATATAACTATCTGACTCAATAATTACTCAGACCGGAAAAGGGTCTGGCGTGTCTGCTGATTGCTTTTATATTCACAAAACGCTTAAGGCTAATAATATCGTCTTAAGCTAAATAAGAGCAAACACTCAGTGAGTTTATTTTTAGTATCCTCCTACATGGCTTCACAAATATTGCAGTTACGATAATGGCTTTTAATTTCACTCATAAATATTGCCTAACTTAATAATGAGAAAATCGGTTAGTACTGCTTGAACACCGATCTACTCACTTTAGTTTCCTTAGATTTAGGTTAAAACTTTTCTTCAAACCATTTTTTAGTTAAACCTATTGTCACCATGCTTTTAAGTTTAAAAAGTGCCATCCAATCACCGTCTTCAGGTACTTCCTTGCCGCAACGTGGGTCTGAACGCTGCAGTGCTCCCGTCATTTTATGGTCGATTGGAATTGGCTCACAACCATGACCTGATTCACAGATAAAGTCCCAAGGGTCACGAGCCGGTACATGACAAGCAAAACAGTTGCCGTCAAAACGGTTTACCACATCAACAAAGCCACGTTTGGCGATTGTAGAGCCATTTTCATTAACTTCAAGTTCAAAAAACTCCCAGTCGCCAGTCGCTGGAGATGTTCCTGACTCTCGCTTAACCATCACTTCTGTAGGCACCAGTTGTACTACTGAGCCTGGAGGATAGATTGCGCCTTCTGGAGTGTTTGCCGCGGCTAAGGTACTTTTTATGTCACCTAAAAGGTTATCGACATAAAAGTGCCTTACGGGTGTCATTTCTCTTATACAACTGAAACTTGTTTCATCGACCTTAACAGCCTTTGTATCTAAAACGCTTCTAGCAACCACTGCTTCAGCCTTTACTGCGCTTGCTTGTGGCGTTTCTGCTTTAACAGATAACGCTGTCAAAGCAGCGAGTATCACTAAGCTACGGCTCAAATTAATCAACAATTTTTGCTACCTTCTCATTTCCATATAAATTTAACGCTATAGACTAGCAACATCCTTATTTGACTATAGCGTATTTTTTCTGCGCGAACATTATCTGAAAAAAGGTTATAAACCCATGTTTTATCTACAGATAATATTCGTTTGACGGATTAAATCTTAACGATTAACTTGCCTTTATTTTTACCCGTGAAGAATAAGTTTAAGCCTGTGATTGCCGACTCAAGCCCTTCTAAAACGTGCGCACGATGTTTGATTTTCCCTTGCATCACGTAAGGGGTCAGCTTGGTTAATAAGGCTGGAATTTCACCAAAATGATCTGGCATGGTAAAACCTTGTATCGTTAGACGTTTTTTTATGATCGGGATCCAATTTGGCGCTAAGTCAGGGTTTTGTTTTGGATAATCGGCAATTAAGCCACAAACGACAATACGACCATGCGCATTCATTCTTTCAAAGACATGGTGCTGTATTGGGCCACCCGTATTTTCAAAGTAAACGTCAACACCACTTGGGGTAAGTTCGGCTAATTTTTCAGCTAAATTATCTGTTTTATAATTAATAGCACCGTCAAAGCCTAATTCGTTAACAATCCAATCAGCTTTTTCATCACTACCAACCACGCCAATAACTCTAAGGCCATCCGCTTTCGCTAACTGCCCGACAATTGAACCAACCGAGCCTGCCGCACCAGAAACAACCAGGGTTTCACCACTTTTTGGCTTACCTATGCTGTACAAACCTTGTGTGGCGGTTAAGCCCGGTAAAGCAAATACCGATAAAATCGCTTCATCTGGCAGTGGCGCAGCAACTTTATTCAAGCCTGCACCGTCACTTAAGTGATATTCTTTCCAGCCCATCATGCCCATAACACGGTCGCCAACTTTAAAGTCAGCATGTTGACTTTCGACGACTTCGCCAATGCCTGAACTGCGCATCACATCGCCTAATGCCACCGGCGGAATATAACTTTCGGTGTCAGCACTCATCCAACCAAACATGGCTGGGTCAAGCGACATATGGTTTTGTTTTACTAAAAACTGCCCTTCTCCAACGGTTGGCATGGCGACTTGCACAACCTCAAATAGTTCTGGGCCAATGGGGCCAGTACCTGGACGAGCGATTAAATTAATTGCGGTATAAGTAGTCATTATATTTCTCCTAGTTATCTGCTTTACTGAATATACAGAGCCAGATTAATAAAGCCTGATAAACAGATAAAGCAGTGGTTAATTTTTATTAAGCCGATAGTGGCAAATAATGTTGATTTAACGGTTTAGCTGCGTAATTCTTTTCGCAGCACTTTGCCGACATTGCTCTTGGGTAATTCATCGATAAATTCTACAAACTTAGGACGTTTATAATTGGTTAGCATTTCATGACAGTGATCAAAAATGTCTTGTTCGGTTAAGTTAGGATCTTTTTTAACAATGAACACTTTTACTGCTTCACCGCTAGCATCGTTTTTAACACCAATGGCTGCCGCTTCAAGTACCCCTTGGTGCATCACGAGAACTTCTTCTATTTCATTGGGGAAAACGTTAAAACCAGAGACAATAATCATGTCTTTTTTACGATCGACAATCTTAAAAAAGCCATTCTCGTCCATGGTGGCGATATCACCTGTTGCTAACCAACCGTCTTTTAATACTTCATCAGTGGCGGCTTGACGATTAAAATAACCTTTCATCACTTGTGGGCCTTTTACCCACATTTCGCCCGGCTGTCCTAACGCAACATCCATACCATCATCATCGACTAAACGAATATCTGTTGAAGAAACAGGAATGCCGATAGAGCCATTGTAGTTTTCTTGGTTATAGGGGCTCATCGTCACTAAGGGGGCGCACTCAGTTAAGCCGTAACCTTCTAATAAACGTGTGCCAGTGACCTTTTCCCAAAGTTCTGCGACGGGACGTTGCACAGACATACCACCCCCAAAACCAAGTTTTAGTGGACTAAAGTCAAGTTTGTCAAAACCTGGGGTATGTAACAAACCATTAAATAAAGTGTTTACACCGGTTATGACGGTAAAAGGGTATTTAGCTAATTCTTTAACAAAACCGGCCATATCTCTAGGATTAGTAATTAATAGATTAGTGCCACCAAAGGGGATAAAACACAGACAGTTAGAGGTTAAGGCATAAACATGATAAAGCGGTAACGCGGTAACCATAATTTCTTTGCCAACCTCGTAAACATTTTTAGTCGCCGCATTAGATTGCTCAAGGTTAGCAACCATATTACGGTGGGTTAACATCGCGCCTTTTGAAGGTCCGGTTGTGCCGCCAGTATATTGTAAGAAAGCTAAATCAGTACCCACCACCTCAACCGGCGTAAAATTAAGCGCCGCGCCTTTTGCCATTGCCCGATTAAATTTTACTGCTTGAGGTAAATGGTACGCGGGTACTTGTTTCTTAACATACTTTAGTACGCCATTAATGATAGCGCCTTTAATTTTATTCAACCTGTCACCGACACCGGTAATAATAACCTGCTCTACGTCCGTTTTATCAATAACGGCGGCAAGTACATGAGCAAAGTTTTCGAGAATAAGAATGCCTTTTGCGCCCGAGTCTTTTAATTGGTGTTGTAATTCACGCGCGGTATAAAGCGGATTGACATTAACCACAGTCAGTCCAGCAATCAATGCGCCAAATAATGCGATAGGATATTGCAGGGTATTTGGGATCATAATGGCAAATTTATCACCTTTAACTAATCCTAAATCTTGTTGCAAATAAGCAGCAAAGTCGTTAGCTTGTTGTGCAAGTTCTTGATAAGAAATGCTGGCACCCATATTAATAAATGCGGTATTGTTTTGATAAAGTTTGGTGTATTTTAAAAACAAATCTGCCAAAGAGTTATATTTGTCTGGATCTATTTCAAATGCTAGACCCTTTGGGTAACTTTTTTCAAGCCAAATTCTTTCCATTTTATTCTCTCCCCAATTATTAATTTTTTAAGTGACCTTGTTAAGCCACCGTATTAAGTGACCTTAAATCAGCAACACTTACTATCTGATATTTAAAAAGTGGCATTTAATAAGTGATGTTATTATTATTTTTGCTACATTGCCTTTAATGTTTAAAGTACTTCAAATAAACCTGCTGCACCTTGACCACCACCAATACACATGCTGATCACCACATATTTTACACCGCGTCGTTTACCTTCAATTAACCCATGCATAACCATACGCGTGCCGCTCATGCCGTATGGATGACCAATTGAAATAGCACCGCCATTTACATTCAGACGATCTTCTGGAATACCCAGCTGTTGAGCACAATATAAAACTTGTACGGCAAAGGCTTCGTTAATTTCCCATAAACCAATATCGTCCATAGTTAACTTATTACGCGCTAGTAATTTTGGTATCGCATAAATGGGACCAATACCCATTTCATCCGGTTCACAACCCGCAACGGCCATGCCGCGATAAACGCCTAATGGCTTAAGTCCGCGCTGCTCGGCTAATTCACGCTCCATTAATACCACAGCGGCTGCACCGTCAGATAACTGTGACGCATTGCCACCGGTAATTGAACCATGTTCTTTTACTGCTTTCAACGCCGATAAACCTGCCATATGAGTTGATGGACGGTTGCCTTCATCTTGCGTTAAGGTCACTTCTACTTTACTGATAGCACCGGTTGCTTTGTCCATCACTAATTTTGTTGCTGTAACTGGTACAATTTCATCATCAAACTTATTTGCGGCTTGTGCCGCTGCCGTGCGTTGTTGAGATTTAAGTGCATAAGCATCTTGTGCTGCTCTTGATATATCATAACGATTAGCTACCACTTCTGCAGTATCTAGCATAGGCATATATATCGCTGGGCGATAGGATTTTACACTGGGATCAACCACGCGATGCATATTCATTTTATCGTTTTGCACTAAACTAATGGAGTCACAACCACCGGCAACCATCACTTGTGCGCCATCGCAAACAATATGATTTGCCGCGGTTGCTATCGACATTAAACCTGATGAACATTGTCTATCAATTGTCATACCCGCAACAGAAACAGGTAACTCGGCCGCCATAGCCACTTGACGAGCAAAGTTCATCCCTTGATTACCTTGTGTCAACGCAGCACCAAAAATACAATCTTCAATTTCATTTACATCAATTCCTGCCCGTTCTACTGCAGATTTTACCGCCACAGCGGCCAATGTTGGTGCTGATAAGTCATTAAATGCGCCACGATACGCCTTGCCAATTGGCGTACGAGCTACTGATACAATAACGGCTTCTCTCATGATACATCCCTATTAAGTCTTTGATAGTTAATCGATAGTTTTTCATCCAAATAGTTACGCGTGACTATTTTTTTGCTTTTTGTTGTGATTTCATAAAAGCCATGGCTTTTAAAACAAACTTTTCACCTTGTTTGGCACCTGACGCTAATGTCGTTTGGCCTGTTTGATTAGTTAACTCGGGCCATTGTTCACGTACAGTTTCAGGATTTTGGTTTTGCTCGGCAATAAAACAACCCTGGGTTTCAACGATACTGGCACTTGAATAGCCGCCTGCGCCAGCACATAAAATAAAGCGATTAGGGGCATCGTCATCACACAGTGTTAACAGACCGGCTGTTACCGCTTCAGGTGCAAAAGCTTGGACAATTTCTGCCGGCATTAAATCTTCCGTCATACGTGTGCCTGCAGTTGGCGCTAGGGCATTGACGCGAATATTATTTTTTGCGCCTTCAAGTACTAAAGTATTCATTAAACCTAACACCGCCATTTTTGCCGCGCCGTAATTTGCTTGACCGAAATTACCGTACATACCGCTTGAAGAGGTGGTCATTACGATACGGCCATAGTTTTGTTCGCGCATGATGTCCCAAACCGCTTTAGTGCAATTAACTGAGCCCATAACATGAACATCCATCACTAGTTTAAAGTCATCTAAGCTCATTTTAGCAAAAGATTTATCACGTAAAATACCGGCATTATTAATCAAGATATCAACATGACCCCATTTTTCCATAGCTTGGTTCACCATGTCTTGTACTTCATCAAAATTGGCAACGTTAGCACCGTGACTGATAGCTTCACCGCCATTTTCTGTAATTAAACGCACTACTTCTTCAGAGGCTTGTGACGATGCACCGCTACCATCGCGCGCACCACCTAAGTCATTAACCAGCACTTTTGCACCACGTGCTGCAAGTGCTAAGGCGTGTGAACGGCCTAAACCATTACCCGCGCCCGTAACAATAGCGACCTTACCTTCAAAACTTATTGGCATAATACTTCCTTAACATGCTTTAATTGGTTGTTTATTAATAGTTCACATTGAGACAATAGATAAGCTTATTTCACCATTTGCACTGAAAGCCATTCCGCCACTAATGCCGGTGTGTCACAACCTTCAATTTCAACCGTCACTTGTGTCGATAAACGATATTGCCCTGGTTTTTTCTCTTCAATCGCTAGCGTTTTAGCATGTGCTCTAACCCGACTATTTACCTTAACCGGTTGCAAGAACCTGACTTTATCAAAACCCGCGTTTAAGCCCATATAGAAACCCTCAATAATGACGCTGAAGTCTTCCGCAAAATGAGAAAGCATTGATAAAGATAAAAAGCCATGGGCTATGGTTGAGCCAAATGGCGTTGCTTTTGCCTTTTCTTCATCAATATGGATAAATTGATGATCTAGGGTGCAATCCGCAAATTGATTAATTTGCGCCTGCGTTATTTGGTGCCAAGGGGTTGGCTCAGCCTCAAAACCAATGTAATTGGCTAATTGATCTTTTGTTATTATGGTTGGCATAGTAAATTTCCTTTTAAGCGCATGATTATTAAGACCCTGGTTATTTAAGTACAGAGTTATTTAAGGCTCGTTAAGCTTTAAAACCAGTCTACTTTCATGTCATAGGTTGTACTGTCTGAATTTGCTAAAATACTCGACCATAGCGCTATTTTTGGTAACTCAAAACGATAAAAATACTGTAATGCTTTTAGCTTTCCGTGATAAAAGTCCTCATCGCTTTGATGCGGTTGTTTACTCAGTGCTTCGCTGGCCACTATGCCTTGCTTTAACCATAACCAGGCGACAATAACGTGACCAAAAAATTCAAGGTACTTTACTGAGTTAGCTAAAGCCAAATCGATATTGCCGGTCGACATTGCACCTAATACCACTTGAGTTGTTTGTTTTAAGGTCTCAACAGCAGCACTGAGTTGGCTAGAAAATTCAGCTAAATTTTTATAGGGTTTTGCTTGTTCAATGGTTCTATAAATTTCGGCTATAGTTGCTGTGTAGCCGGCCATTTTATTCATCGGTACTTTACGGGTTAATAAATCTAATGACTGAATTCCTGTGGTGCCTTCATGAATAGCATTTAAGCGATTGTCACGATAAAACAATTCAACAGGATGCTCGTTAATATAACCATGTCCACCCAAGACTTGAATAGCTAAGTCGTTAGCTTTAGTACCATATTCTGACGGCCAGGTTTTTATAATTGGCGTTAAAAAGTCTAATAACTCTTGTGCATCTTGTCGTGCTTCAATTGTGGGGGCCGTTTTTTCGTCATCGCTCAGTTGTGAGCCATAAAGCACCAGTGCAAGTGCGCCTTCAGCATAGGCCTTTTGTGCGAGTAACATACGGCGAACATCGGCGTGTTCAATAATATTAACCATGGGAGAAAGTGGATCTTTGCATGATGGCAAGCGCCCTTGTGGACGGTTTTTTGCGTAATCAAGCGAATATTGATAACCGGCAACCGCGAGTGTTGCAGCGCTAGTACCCACCATAATACGTGCCTCATTCATCATATGAAACATGTACTTAAGCCCTTGATTCTCTTCACCCACTAAGTAGCCCACTGAGCCATTTTTTTCACCAAAGCTTAAGGCTGTTGAGGTGTGAGCGCGACCACCCATTTTGTGAAACAAACCCGCTAGCGCCACCTCATTATCCTCACCCAAAGTGCCGTCATGGTTCACTAAAAATTTTGGCACGACAAATAATGAAATACCTTTAATACCTTTCACTGCGCCTTTTACTCGCGCAAGTACTAGATGGACAATATTTTCACTTAAGTCATGATCGCCACCAGAAATATAGATTTTATTACCGCTAATGCGATAAGTATCATCTGCTGACTTAACCGCTTTGGTGATTAAATCGCCAAGTCCTGAGCCGCTGCCTGGCTCGGTCATCGCCATGGTGCCCATGAATCGTCCTGAGCGCATGGGTTTAACCCATTTTTCAATCAGGGCTTTGCTACCATGGGCTTGCAGTAAATTTGCGTTAGCCGTGGTCAACATGTTGTAACCTAAGCCAACACCACCTGCGGCGGTTAGATAGGTGTTAGCCGCGCTTGCAATAATGGGCGGTAATTGCATGCCATTTGAGGAAAAATCTGCACTAGCTGAAGAAATACCCGAGGCTATTACGGCTTCAATAGCCGGTTTTAACTCAGGGATAAGGCTGACGTTTTTACCGTCAAAAGTAGGTTGATGGGTATCAAGTTTTTGTCGAATAGGTAAGAAGTGTTTCTCAGCTATGGCTTTAGCCGTATTAATGACCTCATTAAAAGTCTGACGGTCATGGTCTTGATAGCGTTCTCGTTTTATCAGTGATTCACTATCAAAAAGCTCATAAAGCATAAATTCAAGATCACGTTCATTCATTAATGTTGCAGACATAAAATTATCTTCTCATCTTTTTACTTAGTTCAATAACAGCGAGTTAGTGCAAGTGACTACATGGTTATTAACTTATTGCGCTGAAACACCGCCATCTATGGCGATACATTGCCCTGTCATGTAAGTATTCGCTGGAGATAACATCATCAGCATCATGGCAACAATTTCTTTAGGTTCGCCTAAGCGATTCATTGGGGCGCCTCTAGCCATTTTCTGTTGTTGTTCTTGGTCAGCAAAATTAGTCACCATAGGCGTTAAGGTAAAAAAGGGACAAATGGCATTGATACGAATATTGTCACGACCATATTCAACCGCACCAGACTTGGTTAAACCAATCACCGCATGTTTAGCCATCGCATAAGCACTACCTCTGGCGGCACCACTTAGGCCAGCCATAGAACTGACATTGAGAATGCTACCTTCACCTTGTTGCAACATTTGTTGTATTTGATGGCGCATGCCAAATTGAACACCTTTAACATTAATGGCAAATTGACTGTCCATTATGGCTTCGTCTATCTCATGTAGTGGCATAAATTCGTGCGCAACACCGGCGTTATTAACCCCTATATCAACACGGCCAAAGTGTTTAATCGCGGTGTCGACCATGGCTTTACAGTCATCATTTTTTGAAACATCACAAGCCAGTGCAATAACCTCAGCGCCAGTTGATGCAATATCTTCAGCAACTTTTAACACACCAGACTCGTTAATATCACTGATCACTAACTTGGCACCACGCTTAGCCAACTCTTGTGCTAACAGCTGTCCAAAGCCTTGCGCTGCGCCGGTAATAACAGCTACTTTTCCTGTAAAATCTAATAGTGCATCCATGGTATTTCCCTTACATTACAAATATTGTTGATGAATTTTTGTTATAACGCGCCGTTATCACTCAATTTACATGGCGATATTTTTCTTCAAAACTTACCTTTGGCATTACTTATCTGCTATTTTTTCGTCTGTTTTTTCGGCTGCCTGTTCGCCTTCCTGCTCGATAATACTTAAAGCCATTTGCGCTAAAGGTTCAACAAAGGCCCCCACTTTATTGGCCTGTTTATTTGATGCGTTGCCCTCTGATGCACGTTTTGCCACGCCTTGCACTATTGCCGCTAATCTAAAAAAGCTAAATGCTAGGTAAAAGGTCCAATTATCGATACGGTCAATGCCCATGCGTTGACAGTAACTTGCAACATATTCTGCTTCTGTGGGTATGCCTAAACTCACCCTATCAACACCTTGCAGGCCATCGATAGCGCCCATCCCTTGTGGCATACGCAGCTGCATACATTGATAAGCTAAATCAGAAAAAGGATGTCCTAACGTCGATAATTCCCAATCCAACACAGCCATGACTTCAGGCTTGTCTTTGGCAAACATCATATTGTCTAGGCGAAAGTCACCATGTACTAAGCAAACTCGGCCATCATCTTCAGGCAGGTGTTTTTCAAGCCAAAGTATCAGCTGGTCCATAGCCGAAATTTTCTCTAATTCTGTTGTGCGATATTGCGAAGACCAACGACCAAATTGTCGTTCAAAGTAGTTACCTGCTTTGCCATAATCACCTAAACCCACTAGGTCAATATCAACGCTGTGCAGAGCGACTAAGGTTTTATTCATCGCATCATATAGTTGGCTGCGATAAGCATTGGTTGAAATTTCAGCTAATGACGGACTCCAGTAAACGCTACCATCACAAAACTCCATCAAGTAAAACATAGCGCCAATAATACCGGTGTCGCGACAAAGGTGATAAACCTGAGCAACAGGTACGTCAGTACCTTTAAGAGCATCAAGCACTTCAAACTCTCGATCAACGGCGTGGGCAGATTTTAACAATTTTCCCGGTGGTTGGCTGCGCAATACATACAAACCCGATTCAGCCGTTACTTTAAAAGTAGGATTTGACTGCCCACCGGTAAACTTGCTTAATGTGATAGGGCCAATAAAACCTGCGACATGAGACTCAAGGTATTGAGTTAATTTTTCTACATCAAAAGCAAAGCTTGCTGTCATCTGTTTATCTCTTTTATTGGTTTAACCTGCTCAATGTTTACAGCAATTGACCTGAAGTTGTCTTTTTCACTAAATCGCGGCCAAGTTGCATCATGTGTACTTGATCTGGGCCATCCGCTAAACGCAAGGTTCTTTGGCCAGCAAAGGCATGGGCCAAAAAGGTATCTTGGCTGACACCAACGGCGCCATGGCATTGAATAGCACGGTCAAGTACATCAAGTGCCATACTCGGCGCGACGATTTTAATCATAGCGATAATATCTTTAGCGGCTTTATTGCCGTCAGTGTCCATTTTTTGCGCCGCTTTTAAGGTCATCAAGCGTGCTTGTTCAATCTGACAAGCAGAAATAGCTATGTCTTCACGCACGGATTGCTGTTTGATCATGGGGCGACCAAAAACAATACGCTCGTTAACCCGATGACACATTAAATCCAGCGCACGTTGTGCTACGCCAATAGAGCGCATGCAATGATGAATACGGCCTGGGCCTAAACGACCTTGGGCAATTTCAAAACCTTTGCCTTCACCCACAATAATGTTTTCAACCGGTACGCGGACATTGTCAAAGGTGATTTCAGCATGCCCTTCGGGAGCGTCGTTATAACCGAACACTTGCATTGGACGTACCATAGTTACGCCCGGTGTTTTCATCGGCACTAGCACTTGAGATTGCTGAATATAGCGGTTGCTATTGTCAGGATCAGTTTTGCCCATCACGATCATAATTTCACATTGTTTGCGACAGGCGCCACTGATATAAAATTTGCGACCATTGATAACATATTCATCACCTTCACGTTCTATGCGAAGTGCTATGTTGGTCGCATCACTTGAGGCAACTTCTGGCTCGGTCATGGCAAATGCTGAACGAATTTTGCCTTCAAGTAACGGCTCTAACCATTGTTTTTTCTGAGCTTCATTACCATATTTAGCCAATACTTCCATATTGCCAGTATCAGGTGCCGCGCAATTAAACACTTCTGGCGCCCACATCACTTTGCCCATAATTTCGGCAAGGGGAGCGTATTCTAAGTTAGTTAGCCCGGCACTATATTTACCGTAACTTACCGGTAAAAATAAATTCCATAAGCCTTGCGCTTTCGCCTTGGCTTTAAGTGCTTCCATTAAGGGCGGGGTTGACCATTGATCCTGAGCTACTTGTTCATGCATTTGTGCTTCAACAGGATAAACATGGCTGTCCATAAATGTGCTGACACGTGCCATTAATTCTTTAACTTTGTCGCTGTATTCAAAATCCATGGGTGATCCTTATTATTTTTTAGTATCTGGCTGTTATTTGTGTCGTTTTAGCGCCGTTAACCCTCTGCAGTCTTAAATTCACACTATCGCGAACATTTCTGCGATGGCGATTAACTTAATTTCATCAGCGCGGCTTTATTAAATTGTGCTATTTCATCAGCTTTATTGTCTTTAATTTTATTGACCCACTCTGGATCAACTAACAATGCTCGGCCGATAGCGACCAGATCAAATTCATCATTATTTAAACGTGCCAATAAACCATCGATACTGGTTGGGTTTGATGTACCCCCAAGGTCGACACTGCCTTCACCCGTAAAATCACTATCTAAACCCACACTACCGACAGTGATAACCGGTTTATTAGTAATTTTTTTCGTCCAACCGGCAAGATTAAGGGCTGAACCTTCAAATTCAGCTAGCCAAAATCGGCGCGTGCTGGCGTGAAAAATATCTACACCGGCATTGCTGAGTAACAATAAAAATGTTGTTAACTCTTCAGGTGTTTGACAAAGCTTAGCCTCATAATCTTGTTGTTTCCATTGAGAAAATCTAAAAATAATTGGAAAGTCTTCGCCAACCGCAAGGCGAATGGCTTGCACTATTTCAACAGCGAAACGTGCTCTATTTTCTAATGAGCCGCCATATTTATCGCTGCGTTGATTGGTGCCTTGCCAAAAAAATTGGTCAACTAAATAACCATGCGCGCCATGCACTTCAATTGCGTCAAAACCAATAGCTTTAGCATCAGCAGCCGCTTGAGCAAATGCGCTAACCACTTCATCAATATCTGCTTGGCTCATGGCAATACCGTTGGGTGTGCCCGGCTTATACAAACCTGAGGGGCTATAAGCCGGTATGGTTTTATCTGGGCCTATGCCCTCTTTACGTACTGAGCCTACATGCCATAACTGCGGGGCAATTTTCCCACCGGCGGCATGAACTTCATCAACCACATGTTTCCAACCCGCTAAGGCTTCTTCACCAAAAATAGCCGGCACACGCTCATAACCGTTGGCGGCTTTATGTGAGATAAACGTGCCTTCGGTAATAATTAAGCCAACATTACCTTCGGCTCTGCGACGATAATATTGAGCTACCTCGTCGGTTGGGATATAGTTTGGCGAAAATGTCCGAGTCATCGGTGCCATGACAGTACGATTTTTTAAGGTTAAACCACCGATGGATAAGGGTTGAAAAAGTTTAGCAGTACTATTTTCGGTGTTAGTTACGGCTTTAGTTAAGGTATTAGTTACGCCCTTATTTTCAGCTTTTGTTTCTACACTTTTTTCTACATTTTTTTCTGCGTCAATGCTAGTCATCTTATTCCCTAAACTCGTTCATTTTTATTTGCTCTGCGTAAATTAACTAAAGTGGCGACAATAAGTCTAACAGCCTGAGCCAACACTAATTGACGCTTGTGATATAAATTTAAAGGGCTATTACCTAGCCAATCAAATAGCCGCCATCAACATTAATCGCCGTACCTGTGGTGTAGCTTGAAGCGTTGGAAACCAAGTACAATACAGTACCCGCCATTTCTTCAGGCTGAGCCACTCGCTTCATCGGCACGTGATGTAACATTTGTGCTAATATTTTTGGATTATTAACTAAGGTAGAAGCAAACTTAGTGTCTGTGCCACCGGGTAATATGGCATTAACACGAATGTTAAATTGGGCACATTCTTTCGCGAAAGTTTTGGTCATCGAAATAACCGCAGCTTTAGTAATAGAATATATACCTTGATAATCGCCCGGTATAACGCCATTAATAGAGGCCACGTTAACAATCGCCCCACCGTTATTTGCTTTCATCAATTTAGCGCCAATCGTTGACATGAAAAAATAGCCACGAATATTAACGTCAACCGTTTTTTGAAACACCGCTAAATCAGTATCTAATACATGGCCAAAGTATGGATTTGTCGCGGCATTGTTCACTAATATATCTAGCTTACCGTGCTCTGCTGAAATTTGAGCAAATATGGCTTCTATCTGCTCCATTTCACCAATATGACAAGCAATGGCTTGTGCACTGCCACCCGCGGCAATAATTTGCTCAACAACGGCTTGGCAACCTGCTATTTTACGACTCGAGACAATAACATGAGCGCCGTTTTCTGCGAGCAGTTTAGCGATATGCTCACCAATGCCTCTGCTTGCACCGGTAACTAAAGCAATTTTTCCTGTTAAATCAAATAAATTGGTACTCATATCTTCATTCCTTGTTATAAATTTTGTTTTTATTTTTACTTGTCTCTTAACGCTTATCTCACCTAAACGTAACCCAGTCAGCACCCGCTTGGGTTAAATGACTATAATTATTAAAATAATCAATGCTTAAGTTTTTTTTTGAAAAGAGTAATTTAGTCACACCGGTATTACGTAACTGTTGAATGATTGCCAGTGTATTTTGATCTGATAAACCTAATATATGTTGAACAAGCACAGAGATTGTTCCGCCCGAGGTAAAAATACATATATCGTTTGACCCTTTGGCGTTATTTAAAGGTTTTTTAATCATTAATGCTTGGTTAATAACGTCTTGCAAAGCTGTGATACAACGTTTTTTAAATTGTGGCCAGCTCTCAATATAATCACTGTCGTATGCGCCACCAACCCAGCGTTTAATGGCCAATGAAAATTCTGCTTGAAAAATTTGATTGGCGTTGGCTAACTGATTTGTTTTTGCTACCTTATCAGCAAAATTTTTCCATTGGGCATCATAACGTGTCAGCACTTCTACATGGTTAAATTCATTAAAACCTGAATGTAAAATCCTCGCAGGCTTATTACCCTGATAACCTAATAAAAAGTTTTCAAGGGTTTGTTCATGGCGAAGTAAATCGCCCGAAAAAATGTGCTCAGGTGCCGGCAATGACTGCCAACACTTACCCAATAACTGAGATTGCATCGCCCCTTTTTTAGATAACTGATCATAATCAGCTTTACCAAATGAGGCTTGGCCATGACGAATCAGATAAATAGCGGCCATAAAACTAGGCTACTGCCATAACGTATTGGTTTTGCATTAGATTTAAATATTCTTTTATGATCATTTTATTGCTTACCACTTTATTGCTTACCAGTATATTACTTGCCATTGTCATGATTAAAATATCAGCTTAACGCGATTAATCTATGCTAAGTGCCCGCAAAAAATTAAGCAAATGAATAGTTCTTATAACTTACTATTCAAATTATGAATAGATAATAAGGTGGATTACTTGTAACATAACTAAAGAATAACGCATCACCGTTGACACTATTTTAATTGGCTTGTTATTAATTGCCTTGGTGCTTTTACGGATGATAATACAATTGTGGGTGATTTTTTGTAGGTCGGACTTTAGTCCGTCAACGGTTAAACCAGCTATTAACCTAGTGAGTTAACAAAGATCTACAGCGAGCTATTTTTTATCGGTCTTAATACCATAAGGAAAAAATGAATAGTTCTAGCTAACTAGTAGCCAAAAATGCACATAGATTAAAATAATAACATGACCAATAGTGGCTTAATGCTTGCTAAATTAAATGGAGAAAGTATGAAAGTAGATTTAAATCTATTTGTGGTGTTTGAAGCGATTTACTGCGAAGGAAATATTACCAAAGCGGCTTCAGCCCTTAACTTATCGCAACCTGCCGTGAGTCATTCATTAAGTAAACTTCGGCATAATTTTGATGATGCTTTATTTATTCGTCAAGGTAATCAGATGCGGCCAACACCGGTTGCCAATAATGTTATTGCCGATGTGCGTGAAGCCTTACAACAATTAAAAGTTTGCTTGGCGCAGTCTAGACAGTTCGAACCTTTAGTCTCGCGTAATAACTTCAATGTTTCGTTACATGGCGCTTTAGAAGCCTCATACTTACCCCCTTTAATGCAGCGCATCAGAAAAGAAGCGCCTTTAATTAATTTACAAAGTAGTCGCCGAGTCAATCGCCATGAATTGGAAAACAAATTGGCCAGTGGTGATATTGATTTAGCGATAGACACCTTATTGCCGGTTAGTGACAATATTTTGCATACCCAATTAGACCAAAGCAAATTGGTGGTGCTAGCACGAAAAAACCACCCTATTGTAAAATCGACACTTGATTTAGCGACCTACCTCGCACAAGAGCATGTACTGGTTTCATCTCGCACAGTAGGATTAAGTATTGAAGATTTTGAGTTAGGACGATTAGGACTACAACGAAAAATTGGCTTGAGGTGTCAGCATGCTTTTTCTGCCTGCCAAGTTATTGCCGATAACAACATGTTGCTTACACTGACCGAAACAACAGCGAAAATGTACAGCCAGCTGCTTGATTTGCAAGTATTTTCTTTACCCGTGAGTTTGCACGATATTGACGTGCATTTATATTGGCACCGCAATGTCGATTTTGACCCCGCCAATAAATGGTTAAGAAATCAAATTATTCAAACTACATCGACGAGTTCAACCCTTAACGGCCAAAATACGTAACCGAAAACACTTAACCGAAAACAATCGCGGCAATGAACTTATACCCATTTCATTAATTAGGTGGTCTACTTTATACACAGGAATAATGGCCAAATAGAAGGCATTTATTTAATAACGAGTTGTTCTAATTATTAAATAAATAACGCAGCAGTGGATTATTTTAACCCGTAAAAATGATCAGATAATTAGTGAGATTGGTATTAATAAGAAAATAATACTAACGTTGAAATTTAGTCTATGGGGCTAGCTGGCCTAAGACCGGCTAAGATTTAAAAACAGTTGTCACCAACTCGGAGGAGTCAGCTTTAAAGCTCAGATAAGATGTTTATATTATTTTTACCGGAACCGGTCTAACTTAACAGCCAACAAGTGTGGTTTTACATTTATTCATCCGTATTGAAACCCAGTATTGAAACCCAGTATTGAAACCTGATTTTACACTTAATTAAGTTGGTTCCATTTATTAATTATTTTATCTAACTCACCCGATTTTTTTAAATCACCAATGGCCTGATTAATCGCTGTAACCACGTCAGGTTTAACTGATTTTTTGCTGAAAATAATATGAATGTCTGCCTGGTAAATACTTAAAGCATGCTTTTCAAATTCTCCAGCCATTTTGTACTTGTCAGAGAAGGCTTTAATGGTGGCCGGATCAACCAAAAAACCATCAATGTGCCCGGCTAATAGTAAGGTTACATTCTCTTCAATATCAACAACTTCAAGAATATGTTCTTGAAATTCAGCCGTTTTCATTAACTTTTGATATTCATCACCGTAATAATAACCACTTTCGATACCAATCATGTAATTGCTGTTGGTTAAGTCTGATAAACCACCTAACTTAATACTATTAGCTTGGCCATTTCTAACAAATAAATTCACTGTCTCTTGTCTATAAGGTTCACTAAATATAGCGTAACGCTGTCTTTCTTCGCTTAATGACGCGCCCATAGCAACATCCATTTCACCGGTTTTTATATAGTGTAAATGTCGCTTCCAGGGTAATTCAGTATATTCTGCTGTATAACCAACTTTGGCAAATATTGTATTGAAAATTTCGAAATCTAAGCCGACAAGCTCTTGCTGGCTATTACGATATTGATAAGGAAACCAAAGTTCCCAGCCAACATAGAAATTTTTGGCATCACTAGTAAAATTTACCATTAAACAAACTAAGAGGAGAAATTTTTTCACAGCAACCTCACTTATGGCCTTAGCTAAATTATTTTTATTTCAAAGGCTTGAGCTTTAAGACTAACGCAGGATCTAAGCGCATATTAAACCAGTTTATGCGCCAATCTAAGTGTGGGCCTGTCGCTCGACCACTCGCGCCAACAGCAGCAACAAGTTGTCCTTTGCTTACTTTATCGCCAACACTGACATATGAAGCGCTTAAATGCAAAAATGTTGAACTAACACCATGGCCATGATCTATGATCATTGTGCCACCTGAGTAGAACATATCAGAGACAAACATCAGCACAGTACCATCGGCAGGCGCTTTAACAGCGTCACCTGTATCACCTGCATAATCTAAACCATAATGTGGCCATTTAGGCACACCGTTATAATAACGTTGACTACCATAAACGCCGGTAATTACCCCTTCAATAGGGGCAATAAATCCCTGAGCAAACGCGATTAAGTTACTGTCAATTTTTCGAGCGGCTTTAATTTTTTTATTATCTTCCCTAACACGAATATTGGCCTTTTTGTTAGGGTTCATAATGCTTTTAGCAATACCTTCAACCCGTTGAATATTGTATTCACGTTTTAGCGGTTTTAATATCTGCTGTTCAATTACGCCACTTGGGCTAATGATGGTGAGTTCACTATTATTTTTTTCATCTCGGCTGAAGCCTAACGCATAGTCGCCGTTTAAAGAAACCTTAATCACTTTACCATTAAGCATAACTTTATTTTCTGGCGCTGTTTTACCTACAATTAACGCCCCTTGAAAAAACTGCTCACTCAGTTGCGTTTGAGTTGACGTTTTTGCTAACACCACTTGCGTGGCCAGTAAACTAGCTATAAAGGTGAGTATTAATAATAATGAACACTGTTTAGCCATTAGCAATCGCTCCTTTAGCAACACCTTCAAAAGCAACCACTTTAAATTCATCGTTCGGGGCTTGCTTTTTAAGCTGACGCACAATAAAGTCAGCCAATAACTCAACCGTTGAGTCGCAATCAACCACATCTAAAATATTACTTGTCACGGCAATATCAAATCGACCTTGTGGTGCAAAGTAAGAAAAAAATTGGTGATCGGGCGTCAAATTAGCCATCGCCGTAGCTGACAACTCTATCTCACTTAACTCCATGCGGTCATCTTCACTGGCAAGATATATATCTTGCCAACGTGAACTCCAAGCCGCTTCAAGCGCTGCTGAGCGTTGACCATTTTTATAGATATGAATTTTTGAACGATGACCATGAGCGATACGCTGACAATTACCGTCATGTAATTTTAAACCATGGGTATAGTGATAATAAGCACCCTCAATATTTTCTGGCCGTAATTTTAGTATCAAACCTTGGACATTTTTTGGTAAATGACTCAAAATTATATCGGTTAAATAATTTGTCACCGCCGCGATGTCTATTTGCTTGGTATCTATTTTGGCAAATGCACAGCTCGGTGATTGTAAATAGTAGCTACTCTGCTTAGCACTGAAATTGACAAATTCATGACCTGCTCGATGGGAGGATACTTCCACACTAACGGTGTTACTTTGCATGGGCAATAATAACTTATGATCAACCGCATCATCTATAATGGCCTTAATTTGCTTTTTAACCACAGCAAAATCAAGCACCATACTCATTTCATTTAAACTACCCTCAAGCAAAACATCAACAATCCAACTTTCGCCCACAATGCCACGTTCAGCACAACAGTACGAGAAGTCGATAACGGTTAAATCATTTACAAATAACTGCATTTAATAACTCTCCTCCAACTTAACTTGCCAAGCAATGGTTTCATTCGCGCGAATAGGCACCACTTCGTCGTTACCAAAAGCCATGGTGGCCGGTACAGTCCATGCGGCTTTAACTAGGGTTATTTTGTCAGTGTTGACCGGTAAGTTATAAAACTTAGGACCATGTAAACTAGCAAAGCCTTCAAGCTTTTCAAGCGCACCGGCTTGTTCAAATGCTTCAGCATATAACTCGATAGCAGCATGTGCGGTGTAAGCACCGGCACAACCACAGGCATTCTCTTTTGCATGTTGTGAATGCGGCGCAGAATCTGTACCTAGGAAAAATTTATCACTGCCACTGGTCGCCGCGGCAACTAAGGCGTCTTGATGAATATTACGTTTTAATATTGGCAAGCAATAATAATGTGGACGAATACCGCCCACTAACATGTGGTTACGATTAAATAATAAATGATGAACGGTAATGGTTGCAGCTACGTTGTCACCCGCTGCTTTAACAAAATCAACCGCATTTTTGGTGGTGATATGCTCTAACACTATTTTTAATGTCGGATGCTTTGCCACTAGTGGGCGCAATATAGTATCGATAAAAATCGCTTCACGGTCAAAAATATCAATATCGTGACTGGTGACTTCGCCATGCACCAACAACGGCATGTTCTCGGCTTCCATCGCCGCAAATACGGGGGCAAGATTATCGATGTTAGTTACGCCAGATGAAGAATTTGTTGTGGCTCCTGCTGGGTAAAGCTTGGCCGCATAAACAATACCTGAGGCTTTTGCCGCTTTAATATCTTCTGCGCTGGTTTGATCGGTTAAATACAACACCATTAGCGGTTGGAACTGTGCACTCGGCTTTGCCGCCATTATACGCTGATGATATTGACGCGCTAATTCAGCATTGGTTACCGGTGGTACTAGGTTTGGCATAATAATAGCACGGCCAAAGTAGCGGCTAATATCAGCAACGGTGTTATTTAAGCTGGCGCCATCGCGCAAATGTACATGCCAGTCGTCTGGTCGAGTAATGGTTAATGTGGTCATTTTCTTTCCTAATGTCATCTATTCATCTGCTACTGCCGTGTGTAGGCAATATGTTTTATCACTTATTAGCTTAGCTTGAGCTAATACTAGTATTCGTCTTCTGAACTTTCTGAGCTTTCTGTTTCTGTGCTTAGCCCTGACGTTATGGCTTGGCCTTGGCTAGCGCTCTGGTTAGCATTACTTTCTAATAACGCTAGTAGTTGATCTTTTAAATTTGGCGGCACTTTATAAATGGTAATACTTTCATTGGCTGGATTATAAACCACATCTTGTCCAAAATGACTACGCTCGAAACTTAAACTGATACCGTTACCATAACCCGCATATTTAGTGACTTTATTTACTACGGCTTGATCATGAGGAAACGATTCCTCAATGGGGTATGATTGCTCTTGGCAAAACTTATAAAAGTCTTGGCCGCTCTCTTCGGTTTTAATCACATCACTTATTTCTTGCAATGAAACATCTTGCGCCGACTCTTTTTGCTCTTTGCAGTAACTTAAGAGTTCTTTACGACTGTGTTGTTTTTCATTGGCGTCAAATTGATTAACCGCAACATAATCTTCAACCGCTTGCACTAAGGTTTGGGTTTGTTCTTTTGAGTTTAAGCCTTCTTCACAGCTTAAAAAATCTAAGAAAAAGTCAGACACTTTTCTGCCCGCGCGACCTTTAATAAAAGAAATATAACGGTTACCTTGGGCATTATTCTGATAATCGAATAAATCGATGCGAGCCGCTAACTGAAGCTTATTGGTATCAAGGTGTTGATCAGCTGAAATATGTAAATCACCGTCAACGGAATAATGTTCAGAAATAGGAATTATCGCCGCGAGTAAGTAGCGTCCACCCATATACTCGTAATGACAAACAATTAAATAACCGGTTTCTGCCAGGTCATATTTTTCTAATTCATTTTTAAGTAAATTTCCCGCTTGGCTACTAAATTCATGAAAACTTTGTGAATCACCTAAATAGCTTTCCATAATATCAACAAATCGGGCTTTGTCGCCTTGGGCTGGCATAGCAGAAAAATGTCCGTAGGCCTTACTGCCTTTGCTGTTGTAAATTTTATGTAGTGCATCAACAAAACTTTCAATTTTGCTGCTAGCTGCAACATTCTCAGGACCTAACCTGAGTACAACTTCGCCAGTTTCTTCTTTTTTGGTTAAAAAATGCAGTGCAATATTCGAAATTATTAAGCTCATAGATAAAGGTCAGTATTATATTGTTCGGGCATTTGATAAACTTATGTCTGTTTATTAAATTACCATTAAGTGTATAAGATGCCCATTGTATCCAAGTATTCCAACGAACGTGTAGAAAAAATTATTAAAGATTTGCTTGATGTACTCGTTAACGAGTCTGCAACCCCTGATCTAGCGCTAATGTGCCTAGGAAATACCCTAACAGAAATTATTACAAATAATGTGCCGAAAAAGGAACGAGAGGCAATAGTAGACAATTTTACCAAGGCATTAAAACAATCTATACAAAATTCTAAATAAAACGTATAAATAATCAGCGACATTCATAAAAAATAATAAGAGAATTAAACGACGCAATGGTTTCATTTGAATCAAAACCCTATAGTAAGCGACTATTACAGTTAATTAGCTGGAGCCACTGGTTCACTTTTTTTAATATTATTGCGGCGATCTTATTATCGTCAATTTATGTATTTAGTGAAGCAATGCCTGACACTTTGTTAGGGCAAACCTACTTAGTCACCACTTGGTTAAGCCATATAGCTTTCTTAACTTTTATGAGTTTTGTGCTCATTTTGTTTCCAATCACCCTGTTGTTTCCTCGAACCCGATTTATTCGGGTGGTCGCTTCTATCATTTTTAGTGCCCAGTTATTGCTTTTGCTGCTCGACGCATTTATCTATACCCGCTTAGGCTATCATTTAAATATTTCATCAAGTGCGCCCATACTTGACCTTATTAATAACGAAATACAACAAAATAGCCGAGCGTTCTGGTTTGTTAGTCTAGTATTGACCATGGTGATATTATCATTTGAACTGATAGCGTCAAATTATGCTTGGAAACACCTAAAAGCATTACAAAAAACTATTTTTGCGCGCTTTATCGTTATTCCTCTGGTAAGCTTTTTCTTTTTTAGTCATATTATTCATATTTGGGCTGATGCCAACCTTGAATATGACGTATTACGCCAAGACACAGTATTGCCCTTGTCTTATCCATCAACCGCCAAAACCTTATTAACCAAATATGGTATGTTCGATCAAGTGGATTACATTGCCCGTCGCACCAGCCCGCTTGCCTTTACAGATGCCGTACCTCAGTACCCGCTTTATCAAGGCCAATGTCTCAACGACACCGAATTAAAACAATCGGTTTTCATGGTGATTACAGACCAAATATTGCAAACTCAACAACTAGATAAAATAAAACAAAGAACTAAGCAAGGTGTACTATCGCTAGACAATCATATTGATAACGCGTCACCAAAAGAAGCTTGGTTTAACTTGTTTTATAGCTTGCCAAGTATTTACCAAAAAGCCTTGCTCGAACAGCAAGCACAACCGCTATTATTTCAAATTATGGCTCAGAAAGATTTAGCCACATCACTTACTATTGTCGGTGAAGATCACAATGAAGCCTCAGTCATTAATACCGATGGTTTGTTAAGCCTGACCCATAAACTATTTCCAACAGTAACAAAACTAGCCGATATATCGAGTTTGATATTTGCGGATAAACTCAATAGTTACGCCCCAGGTTTACACGTGTTTTATTTTAAAGGTAACAATAGCTATCAGTTTGAACTGTTTTTAGACGCTTTAATGTCGGTGCAAAATAACCAACGAGGCGATAAGCAACTCAAGGATATCCTTTGGATCAGCTCTATTGGTAATAGCACCACAGAAACAAGTTTATCGATTAAACCTGCGCTATTGGTTTTACCGGCAAGTAAAAATAAATCAATTAATAAACTCACCAGTCATATGGATATGCAACCTACGCTGATTAAAAACTGGCTAAACTGCGATATTAAAGCCACAAGCTATAGCAACGGTACTGATATCAAAAAATTAAATAATGACCGTATTATTGCTAATACCATGGACAACGGCATTGTAGTGTTTAATAAAGATAAATCGATGTTTGTTGACCAAAATGGTAACTTTCAAAGTTATTCTATTCAACTGGCCGCCCCTATTACGGCAAAGCCTGATTTTCCATTAATGATTGATGGTGTTCACTTTATTAAGAAATTTAGTAAACAATTCGATGAACAAGTGGATAAACAATTGAATAACGTACAATAATTAGACGCTTAACTCAATTGATGATGTTTTTTAATTGCATTCGAGCGATAAATCATTAAGATAGCCCACATAAGCTTTTATCCCCATTAAGCTTATCAATCGGGGTATAGCGCAGCTTGGTAGCGCGCGCGTCTGGGGGACGTGAGGTCGCAAGTTCGAATCTTGCTACTCCGACCACATTTAGAGCAAAAAAGCCCTGTCTTGACAGGGCTTTTTTGTAACTGTTATATGTTAACTCGATGTAATACCCAGTTGATTAATTATCTACTCATGTTTTATCGCTTATTGACCAAGATAAATGACCAAGATAAACCTTAACAGCTAATTTTAGGTATATCTCGCCACTTACTCGTAAAGCTTGGCGAAAGAAATTCACGTCGCATATGCCACTTATCAATTTTACCTTGTGCGGCTAATTGCAAAGTATCATTACCGTAACGATTATTTATCCCGTCATAACAGCGCATTAGCTCTGGATCTTCTTCATTTAGCGAAAACAAATCACCTTGTTGAAATTGAGTATTTTCAAGCTCAATGGCTCCTACCCCACAACGATAAAAGTTAACACCGCCGGCATAAACACAATCAAAAACGGCTGATATAGCGTTCGCGATACTTAGGGTGTTATCTGTTGCCACTAAAAATTCATAAATTATCGATTTGTGGTAATAATTATCATCATGAGGCGAGCTAGCAGCGGATATCACCAGCCGTTTTACGCGCGAATGCTGTTGTCTTAGTTTACGACCTACAATGGCGCCGTGGCTCACTAAAGCCGCTTTTAATTGATGTTCTTCATTTATCCGTTGACCAAAGCTTCTAGTGGAAAATATTTCTTTTTTTGCCTGCTTAACTTCATCCCAGTTTAAACAAACTATACCGTTTAACTCGTTAACCGTTCGTTCAACCATAACGCTAAATTGGCTGCGCATAATTTTAGGTGACTGGTTGGCTAAATCCCAAGCGGAATTTATTCCCAACACGTTTAAACGCTTGCCTAATCGACTACCAATGCCCCACACGTCAGTAACCGCCATTTTTGATAATATGTCTTTACGTGACGTGACATCATCCACAACTGCCACACCGTTATAGCCCGCTAATTTTTTAGCTGCGTGGTTTGCGGCTTTCGCTAATGTCGGCGTTGAGCCAAAGCCAACACCCACAGGCAAACGCGTTTCCTGCCAAACCGCACGTCGTATTTCATGGCCATATTTATGCCAATCATTAATAATTTGGTTATAGTTTTTAAATTGTAGAAAAGACTCGTCAATCGAGTAAACATATTGGTTATCGCAGAAACGGCCAATAACATTCATCATTTTGTCACTGAGATCGGCATATAGCTCATAGTTAGACGAGCGCACAACCACATGGTGTTTGGCTAAAAAATGTTTAATTTGAAAATAAGGTTTAAATTTTGGTATACCTAAACGCCGACCAATTGGACACACAGCACATATACAGCCATCGTTGTTTGTTAGTACGACCACAGGCCGATTTCTGATTGAGGGGTCAAACACCTTCTCACAAGACGCGTAGAAAGATACGGCATCAACTAACGCATACATGCGCTTAACTCCCTTAGCTGTCGATGCAAACGAATTGAACGGGTAACGACTCCCTCTATTTGAAATTCATCCTCAGGTGTAATGCTGACCGGTTGATGCTTGAACGATGCAGATAATAGCCTAGCGTTTTTTTTATCAATAAGTTTACAAGTAAAACAGCCATTGTAATTCGCCACAATAACATCACCATCTTTTACTGGCTCGCTACGATCCACTAGCAATAAATCACCATCAAAAATGCCAACCTCTTGCATCGACTGCCCTTGCGCCAAACCGATAAAGGTGGCATCGGGGTGTGCTATCAAGAGTTGATCTAACGATAAGCCGAGTTCTTTATATTCAGCTGCAGGTGATTCAAAGCCGGATATACCCGCCTCAATAAAAATGGGAATAACTTTCATAAAATACAACCTATACTGTACATTTAACCAGTATAGGTTGAGGCGTAAAATTGAGGAAGCTTTTTGTTAACTGCTTATACCGTTTTTCTGATGGATAAAATAAAGCTGGCGCTTGTCACTTTGTCTATATTAACGTTGTCTATATTAACTTTGCTTTAAAATATTTTATAACTCAGTAGCAAACACAACTTGACTGAAACTTTACTGCGCCCTTTTAACCTGGCTATTTTAAATGTCGTTATTCTTTAGCGCATTGTGTTAACGTCGGTCTCATAGCAAAACACGGGGACAAACACGAGGTTTTTTATAAAAACTTTCCAAAATTTATTGCACACTACTTAATATATTAGTTTACTATAATGTAATGGAGCAAAAAATAAATATACCTTAATGAAAAATAAAATAAAAATCACAAAACCAAGTACTGCCAGTGACTCCCGTCGGTTGAATGCTCTAAAAAAACCATCCAATATTGTCGGCATCGGTGCTTCTGCGGGCGGTTTAGAAGCATTGGAAGACTTTTTTACTCAGGTACAAACGCCTTCCGATATGGCGTTTGTTGTTATCCAGCACTTAGATCCCTCTCGCACAGGCATCATGGCTGAGTTGTTGCAACGTACGACGCAAATGATAGTCAAAGAAGCTCGCAACCACATGAAAGTACAGGGAAATTGTGTTTATGTAATTCCTCCCAACAAAGATTTATCCATTTTGCACGGCTCATTATTTTTGTTTGAGCCCGTGCTTAGTTGCGGATTACGCTTACCGATTGATTTTTTCTTTCGATCGCTTGCCAGTGATCAGCGCGAACATGCTGTGGCCGTTATTCTTTCTGGCATGGGTTCTGATGGCACCCTAGGTTTACATGCCATCAAACAAAATGCTGGACTGTCTCTGGCCCAGTCGCCTGAATTTGCAAAATTTGCTTCTATGCCTCAAAGCGCCATTAATGCAGAATTAATCGACATCGTTGCCCCCGCTAAAGAATTACCCGAACATATACTGAGTGGGCTCAAACATGGCCCTCGTATTGCCCCAAAAGATATTGAACCAAGGTTAGAAATCAAATCAAAAAGTACATTGGAACAAATCGTTATTATCTTGCGTGAACGCACAGGAAACGACTTCTCACTGTACAAAAAAAATACCATCTATCGTCGTATTGAACGGCGTATGGACCTACATCAACTTGAAAATATAGCGCTTTATGCGCGTTATCTGCGAGAGAACCCACAAGAACAAGACCTATTATTTAAAGAACTGTTAATTGGGGTAACCCATTTTTTTCGCGATAAAGACGTTTGGGCGCAACTCAAGTCAAGCTCGCTGCCAGCACTATTAGAAAATTATCCTGAAGGTAAAGAACTTCGAGCTTGGGTTACCGCCTGCTCGACCGGTGAAGAGGCTTATTCACTCGCCATGACTATGATGGATGTCTTAGATGAGCTTAGGCCTAAAGCGCGTTTTAAACTACAAATTTTTGCGACCGATCTTGATGAAGATGCTATCAATATTGCCCGGCAAGGCTTTTATCCAGCAAGCATTGAGGCGGATATAACGCCCACACAATTGGCGCGTTATTTCATTAAAGATGATAGAGGTTATCGTATCAATAAGAAGATACGTGACATGATCATCTTTGCACCCCAGAATATCATCATGGATCCACCATTTACCAAGTTAGATATTGTTACCTGCCGTAATCTGCTAATTTACCTTGGACCAGAATTACAAAAAAAGTTAATTCCATTGTTCCACTACGCATTGAATTCTCATGGTATTTTGATGTTGGGCAATGCCGAAACCATAGGTAATTTTACCCACTTGTTCTTAGCACTTAACGATAGTGCACGGATTTTTACCCGTATCGATATTTCCAAAAAACGAATGGATGTCGACTTTCCCTCAAGGATATTTCCTGTTATATCTTTGATACACAATGAACCCAAGAGAACCCGCGACATGAGTAAAGACATCATTAACCTACAAACGCAGGCAGACCAAATCCTACTACAAAATTACTCGCCTGCAGCGGTATTGGTTAATGCTGCCGGTGATATTATGTATATCAATGGTCGCACGGGTAAATATTTAGAAGCCTCGGCGGGTAAGGCCAATTGGAATATTCACGTGATGGCGCATGAAGAACTCCTCATGCACCTTAACCTCGCGATGAAAAAAGCGCAGACACAAGAAGCGCCAGTTATTATTGAAAACCTAATGGTAGGCAAAGAAACGATTAACTTAACGGTGCAAGCCATTGCTAAGCCAAAAGCTTTGATGGGTTTGCTGATGGTGGTTTTTACCAAGGTGTTAACACCAACCGCGCAGCTGGGTAAAAAACGGGGTAAAGCAGCAGAAAATAATCAGCTAGAACTGCAACATGCGCGCGATGAGATAGAAGCAACTCGCGAACAAATGCAGGCGGCACAAGAAGAACTCAGGTCCACCAATGAAGAGTTACAATCAACCAATGAGGAATTGCAATCCACCAATGAAGAATTGACCACTTCTAAAGAAGAAATGCAGTCAATGAATGAAGAGTTGCAAACGGTTAATACCGAACTACAATCTAAAGTTGATGATTTGTCATGGGTCAACAACGACATGAAAAACCTGCTTAATAGCACAGAAATAGCGACGATATTTCTCGATAATGGGCTACGTGTAAGACGATTCACCAACTACGCCACCCACCTATTTAAGCTGATCCCGAGTGATGTCGGTCGACCACTGTCTGACATAGTTACTGAGCTCGATTATACTTCACTACAAAAAGATGCGCGGGAAGTGTTAGACACACTGGTTTTCATAGAAAAAGAAATAACCGCCAGTAATAATCGTTGGTTTAGGGTGCGCATTATGCCTTATGCCACACAAGAAAACGTGATTGACGGCGTGGTCATTACCTTCACTGACATTAGCGAAGCCAAGCTGCTTGAATCACAGTTACGTAAAATAAAGCCAACTATATGACCAAGCCTACACAGCCACCCAAACTATTAGCGAAACTCTCACCCAAAGAGTTACGCCAGCTTGCTGAAGCACAAGTGAAAAAAAATAAGGACAACAAAAAAGCTGTTCTTATCGAAAATGATACCCTAAAGCTGTTACACGAACTGCAAGTTCATCAAATTGAATTGGAGATGCAAAATGATGAGTTGCAGCAAGCGCGGATAACTGAAAAATTACATTATCGCTACACTGAGTTATTTGAGTTTGCACCCATTGCTTATTTTTCTTTTGATCTGCAAGGTAAAATTACTCAGGTCAATTTACGAGGTGCGAACTTATTGGCTATTGATCGCGTTCACTTAGTCGGAAAAAGCTTTGTCAACTACGTCACAATACCTCATCGCCATACTTTTAATGATTGTTTGGCAAAAGTATTTCAGCATAAGGGCATACAATCTTTTGAGATATTAGTTCGCGTTAACAAGACAACACGTTGGCTAAATATCGAAGCTAATCTGGGTATTACAGGCACTGATTGTCTTGCCGCACTGATTGACGTTACCGAAAGAAAACAAGCTGAAAATGAGCAAAAACTGTCCGCCAGTGTCTTTACTTATGCTAGAGAAGGCATCACGATTACCGATAGTAATGCTATTATTATCGATGTTAACGACAGTTTCACCCGTATAACAGGTTATAGTCGTGAAGAGGCGATTGGTCAAAACCTGCGTTTTCTCCAATCAAGTCAAGAGACCCCTGAATTTTTTTCCAACATTGATCAAGCACTGCAAAAAGATGGCAATTGGTCTGGTGAAATTTGGAACAAGCGTAAAAATGGTGAAGTGTATGCTGAAATGACGACCATTAGTGCGGTGTGCAATGAGCATGGCATCGCGACCCATTATATCACCTTAGCTAACGATATTACCCCGATGAAAGAGCATCAAACTCAACTAGAGAGAATAGCTCATTACGATGTACTGACTAATTTACCCAATCGAGTATTGCTGGCTGACCGATTATCTCAAGCCATGTTACAGTGCCGTCGTCACAAGCATTTACTTGCCGTGGCTTTTCTAGATTTAGACGGTTTTAAAGCGGTTAATGATATGCATGATCATGACGTGGGGGATAAACTACTCATTGCCCTCTCAGTTCGTATGAAAGAGGCGTTACGCGAGGGTGATACCTTAGCCCGCATTGGCGGTGATGAGTTTGTCGCCGTATTAACTGATTTAGACAAAGTGGAAGATTGTGAGCCGGTATTAGAACGCTTGTTATTATCCGCGTCTGAGCCGATTACTGTCAATAATGTTATCTTCCATTTATCAGCCAGTATTGGCATAACGATTTACCCACAAGATAATGCCAATGCTGACCAGCTAGTACGCCATGCCGATCAAGCTATGTATGTAGCTAAAGGGTCAGGTAAAAATTGTTATCATTTGTTTGATACCGCTCAAGATGACGCGGTTAAAATGCATCAAGAAAACCTAGAAGCTATTCGTAATGCCTTAGACCATCATCAATTTGTACTTCATTATCAGCCTAAGGTTAATATGAAGACTGGAATAGTGATAGGCGTTGAAGCGCTTATTCGCTGGCAACATCCTCAACGAGGGTTATTAAACCCTATCGATTTTTTACCCGTTATTGAAAATAACCCGATGAATATTGAGGTGGGTGAATGGGTTATTGATAGCGCACTGACACAAATCAGCGAATGGAAAAAAATGGGGCTTAGCCTCCTAAACATAAGCGTAAACATTGCTGCGGTTCAATTACAACAGTCTAGCTTTACACAGACCTTAACCTCATTACTAGCAGCCCACCCCGATGTTGAACCTCGCTATTTAGAACTAGAAGTGCTGGAAACCAGTGCGTTAGATGATATTAACCATATCTCAAACATCATGCATGACTGTATCGCGCTGGGTGTAAACTTTGCCTTGGATGATTTTGGCACCGGTTATTCATCACTCACTTATCTTAGGCGTTTACCCGCCAGCATGATTAAGATAGACCAGAGTTTTGTCCAAGACATGCTAATTGACGTTGAAGATTTGGCCATTGTTGAAAGCGTAATAGCTTTAGCTAAGTCATTCAAACGTGGCGTAATTGCTGAAGGCGTTGAATCAATTGAACATTGTAAGGCTATACTAGAACTGGGCTGTGACTTAGCTCAAGGTAATGGTATTGCCAAACCTATGCCAGCAAGCGATATTCCTGCTTGGGTTAATCAGTGGAATCCTGATGTGAGTTGGCAAACGCAATAAGCTTAAAAACCTCACAGTAACAGGTCTTTTTTTCTATAAAAGTTCAGGTAACCTTAGGCCCACTTTATGGCTGCAGCACTATATTCAAAAACCAAAGAAACAGCTTATCGCCAACAAATTTATTAATTTTTCACCTGTAAATACCCTACAGTCATCTCCTTCATAGTCGCCAATATCATAAACTAGCGATTGTTTGACAACATGCGATTGTATTCTCTCCTGCCTTGCCGCCATTTAATAGCCATCACATTAAGTTATTGCTCACTTGTGAAGGGTATCAATTAGCATGGTCTGACTTGGCAAAAATTGCTGGTTTTCCAGTAATTTCTAACAAATCGATACGCTTTAGTAGCGGAATACGATTCGCAGAAATGTCAGCAATAGTGACACCATCTAGCACATCCATAAAGGCATGAGTTGCTTCCTGAATTTTTTTAGATAGCTTGCAAATACCAATCAACGGGCAGGTGTTTTTCTCAGGGTTAAAACACTCAACTACATCTAATGGCCCTTCGGTAAGACGCACAACATCACCGACAATGATCTCTTCTGCCGGGCGGCTTAACCGAAAGCCACCATTACGTCCTCGCACTGTTTCTAAATAACCGGCTTTGCCTAGTTCGTGCACCACTTTGACAATGTGCGGGCGTGACACGCCATGAATGAAAACCACGTCATCTACCCGCACTAGTTCAGGGGCTTTAAGTGCGGCCAACTGTAAACAACGCATCGCATAGTTGGTATAACTGGTTAATTTCATCAGGTGCTCTCTATTTTTATGTTGGGCTTTTATTGATTGTCACATTTAAAAGTTATATTTTCAATATTGCTTTTATTGCCACATCAGTTTAACATACATTTAAAATACAACTTATATGAGCACTATAGTTATGTTGGAAAGCTTCACTGCGGAGACCCTTGCCAGAATGCAGTTTGCATTCACTGTCTCCTTCCATATTATATTCCCAGCCTTTTCGATCGGAGTGGCCAGTTATCTAGCAGTATTGAATGGCTTGTGGCTAAAAACACATGATCAAACTTACCTTTTTTTGTTTAACTATTGGAAGAAAATTTTCGCGGTTGCCTTTGGCATGGGTGTAGTGTCCGGTATTGTGATGTCGTATCAATTTGGCACTAACTGGTCGGTGTTTGCAGATAAAACTGGGCCAATACTTGGGCCACTTATGGCCTATGAAGTACTCTCTGCCTTCTTCTTAGAGGCGGGTTTTTTAGGCATCGCTTTGTTTGGACGTGAGCGCGTGGGTAATGGACTACACATGTTCGCAGTGTGTATGGTCGCCTTTGGCACTTTGATGTCAGCTACTTGGATTTTATCAGTCAACTCGTGGATGCAAACGCCTGTTGGCTATAGTATTAATGACGTAGGGCAATTTATTCCAGAAGACTGGTGGCAGATTGTTTTCAACCCTTCGTTTCCGTACCGTTTAGTACACATGGTCATGGCTGCCTTTCTGACAACCGCGCTAGTGGTTGGTGCTGTTGGTGCATTACACCTGCTAAGAAACAAGGCTGATGCTGCTGCACGTCGCATGTTTTCAATGGCGATGTGGATGTTAATTATTGTCGCCCCCTTACAAATTGTTGTGGGAGACTTTCACGGTTTAAACACTTTAGAGTATCAACCAGTCAAAGTTATGGCGATGGAAGGACACTATGACAGCCACCCAGAGGGTGGACCGCTCATCTTATTTGGCATTCCTAACTCAGAAGAAAAAAGGATTGATTACGCTATTCAGATACCCAAACTCTCTAGCTTGATCTTAAAGCATGACTTAAACGCCCCGCTCGCAGGTTTAGATACTATTCCTGATGAAGACGAACCACCTGTTGCAGTGATATTCTGGAGCTTCCGTATTATGATTTTGCTAGGCTTTGCCATGTTAGGTCTCGGCGTATGGAGTTTATGGCGACGCGTTCGCGGCAAGCTTTATGATGACGATTTATTAAAGCGGGCGGCAATTGTTATGGGCCCCATGGGATTTATTGCCGTACTGGCAGGTTGGGTTACTACTGAAGTCGGCCGTCAACCTTTCACCGTTTACGGACTATTGCGCACAACCGACAGTCTTGCACCGATTGATGCGCCTGCGGTTGCGGTATCGCTAATCGCATTTATCATCGTTTATTTCTTTGTCTTTGGTGCAGGTACTTTTTATATATTAAGACTGATGAATAAACCGACAGCTACGTCAGACCTTGAGATAAATGACGGCCCTACCCGGACCGCACAAAACCAATTTATTGCAACAACTGCCGCAGGCCTTAAGTCGGGTGCGCAAGGAGACAATCGTGGAATTTGAATTATCGTTTATCTGGGCGATGATTATCGCCTTCGCTGTACTCACTTATGTCATTTTAGATGGCTTTGATCTGGGCATAGGTATTTTGTTTCCGTCGGCTAAATCAGAGCAAGATAAGTCCGTTATGATGAATACCATTGCCCCCGTTTGGGACGGTAATGAAACTTGGCTAGTCATGGGAGGCGGTGGTTTATTTGCCGTTTTCCCTCTAGCCTATGCCGTTATTATGCCAGCCTTGTACATGCCTATTATACTGATGCTGTTAGCACTGATTTTCAGAGGCGTTGCCTTTGAATATCGCTGGCGAACTGTTCGTTGGAAACCTGTTTGGGACTTTGCCTTCTTCGCAGGCTCGGTTATAGCAGCCTTTACTCAAGGTATTTCGCTCGGGGCCTTGGTGCAAGGTATTGAAGTGGCAAACCGCGCCTACGCTGGAGGCTGGTGGGATTGGCTAACCCCGTTTTCACTATTAACCGGCTGTGCCGTTGTCATTGGCTACGGCTTGCTGGGCTCCACTTGGTTAATTATGAAAACAGAAGGTGAACTACAAGCTAGAATGCGCGGTTATGCAAAATGGTTAGGCATTGCTACCCTAGCTTTTATTGGTGTTGTCAGTATCCTCACCCCGTTCAAAGACCCCGCTTATTTTCAACGTTGGTTTACACTGCCAGGTAGCATTTTTAGTGTGTTGGTTCCCGCTTTAGTCGGGCTGTGTACTTGGTTGCTATTTATGGGTTTGAAACAAGACAAAGAAGCGCAACCATTTCTCGCCTCACTGGGCTTATTTGTCCTCAGTTTCATCGGTATTCTTGTTAGTTTTTACCCTAATATTGTACCGCCAAATCTCACAATTGCTGAAGCAGCAGCGCCTGATTCAAGTTTAAAGTTCACGCTGGTGGGGACTATGGTTTTAGTGCCACTTATTTTAATCTATACCGCTTATGCATATTGGGTTTTCAGGGGCAAAGTAAAACCTGAAGATGGCTATCACTAATGGCTTGGCAAAAATGGAAAAAACTAGCTTGGTTTGTTGGCATTTGGCTTGCTGGGGTTTTAGCACTGGGCATTGTGGCTATGCTGATCAAGTCAGCAATTCTTTAACAGTTTGGTGTATCGGGTCTGACTAAAACTTGCTTGGTTTGTTGAATTAAACCGAGCAGATTTTGGTTGCTGAGACGTCCAACCTATCACTACATTTTAACCATTAAGAATAAAAAAGTAATTAATCAATTTGGTATGAGTGTTCATAGCGGCCTTGGAGTGAAAGTGCGCTAGTAAGGCACAAAATAAAAGGCGGCTGAATAAATTCAGCAGCCTTTATATATCAACAAGAACGATCAATAAATCATAAGATATTTATTAACGGATCGTATTAAGATTACGCTCGCTTTTTATCGAGATGATAAGCCTTAATTTACTGCTGTTATTTTCCTTTTTTACCTTTTTTACCTTTCTTACCTTTCTTTGATTCACAGCTTGTAGCGGCATAAGCCATTTCATTAGTACCATTAGTGCTCATGTAAACTTCATTGACTTTGACACTGTCATGTTTTTTATGACAACGTTCTATTTCGCCTTGGAAATTCAAGGTTGCCATGCCACCTTCTGAACTCAACACTTGAAGGTCTTCGCCAGGTACTGGTGCTGTGCCATTGCCATCATTGAAATATGATGAGCCAACACTACCATCATCATTTTCTATGCCAACAGTTAAGTTTGCAGGAATAAGCGGCAAGTCAGCATAAACAAACCAAATGTTTGAGGTACTTGTTTCTACCCAAACTTGGAAAGTAGAAGTGGTAGGGTCACCATAAAATGGCACGTTTTCCCATTCATAAATAGTGAACTGTCGTGGTCCTGCATCCAGTACAGCTACATACCAATTACCACCTGCAGCAAGATTTAAGTCTGACCAAAATGGCGCTAAAATATTATTAGGCAGTGAAACGTTGGGTAAATTTTGGTTGGACGCTCCAGCAGCAGAGCCACTGGCGGTGCCTACTTCAATGGTGCCATTCACCGACCAAATAACACTAGAGTAAGTTTGTCCATTGTAATCAAACGAGGGGACGTTCAGGGAGAATGAACCATCATCACAATCTACCGGACAACCAAAGGGTGCTATTCCGAAGGCTCCTAACGAGAAGTAGCCAAAAGGTGCTGGTGAGCTTTGTAAATTAAGGCCACCCACGTCAAGGAAAACGCTCCAGTCAACTTGATTATCATTTACGTTAACAGGAGATGCTTCTGAGCCATTAGTGATAGCACTACTGACTGAGCCATCTACTAAACTCATGCCTGCAGGTAACATGTCAGTAATATCAATAACATCAATTATTTGACCGTTAGTTACCTTGATTTCATAGTTAAGCACGTCACCTTCTTTCGCCGATGCCATATCGACAGTTTTTGACAAGTTAGGCGTTGAGCTTCGATTGGCGTTAGCGGCAATCGGCATGTGCAAGTCAACATAATGATGGCCCGACGATTTTAGCTTTAACTCACCAAAATTCCAGCCTGCTGGCGCTAATGTGGTGTCAGCCGTGATAGTTATAGTAGCGCTTTCACCTTGATGTAGTGAAATATTTTTAGGTGAAACACTTACCTCCATGGTGTTACTTTTACCACTTAGCTTCCAATGCCCGTGTTTGTCACCTGTATGCGTAACCACACGGGTCCAGCTACAGGTTCTTACACAGTTGCTTTCTTGCATACTGGCAATGTTTAAGGTACGAGGATCTCCGCCGGTATCTGGGTTAGCGGCAAGAAAGTTTTCAGGCGTTTCACTTAACACTAAGCCTGCGCGTAATACTTTATTGAGTTGTACTCTACCTGCACCAACATCAAAGGGGTCTGCTGAAGTTATGCCATCATCTTTTAGAAGATGCTTAGTTTTAGAGGTCATCATTAAAGCAGATTTTATTTCATAAGGGGTCCAGTCAGTCAGCATGCCTACTAAGGCACCACTACCGGCATTATGCGGACTTGACATAGACGTGCCTGATAAAAAGGCAAATTCAGGCGAAGGTGTTACGCCGTCAGTATTAACTGCTGCCATAATGTCGACACCAGGAGCACCAATATCAGGCTTTAATATATCAAGGGTAGTATTTGGACCACGTGAACTAAAACCCGCAGTGACATCGCCATTAGCTTTATCAAGATTGAGTGCATAACCTTGAATAGAGCCGATAGTATTGGCATTTGATGCAAGCCAATTTTTTAGTATTTCACCATTAGTGAAACCTAAATGTACCCCAGGTAAAAAGTGAGCATCGCCAACAACGGCTTCGCCGTTAGCCGCAGCATTGGCAAGTACAAAGCCACCAGCCCCACCTGCTAGCACATTAGCACCTTTTGCTGTACGTGCTATAGCACCACGATCACAAACTACTATTTCACCATTGAAATGACCTGCTGGAAATGGCGCTAAGCATTGCTCCGGTGTGGCATCGTTTTGCGAACCATTTGCTGTTGGGAAGTTACCCGCAAACACGATAGGAGCCGGACCATAACCACGGGTAAAGCCCTTGCCAAAAATATTTGCTAAGACATCACCATCACTGGACATATCCACGACCGCGTTTTCTATTTTTCGGTTATGTGTCATTGCTGCGGTAGTACTTACCCACGGAGAATTATGAGCTACTGTTGCCGCACCTGGGCCACTATTACCGGCAGAAGTTGATACATAAATACCGGCGGCCGTAGCATTTAAAAAACCGAGTTCTACGGGATCACTATAAGGGTTTTCTCCCCCTGAAATAGAATAGTTTAATGATTGAATACCATTGGGCAGATTAGAAGCATCGATTACCACTTGGTCAATGGCGGCTAATAGCGCTGAACCCGGGCAGCTGTCAACACAAACATCATACATAATAATATTTGCATGAGGAGCAACACCTGATATATCACGAGTTAAATCAGTTGTTGGCGCATACATAACCGCAGGTTTTACAAAGTTTCCTGCTGTGGTACTGGCCGTATGACTACCGTGACCATCACTGTCTTCAGGCGAGTTAGGATCGGCTGGTGTTTGCACCATATCCCAAGCACCTATCAGTTTGTCATTACAAAACCCTGGGTTAGTTTCACAATAGCTGCCTGGCAGGTAATTGCCAGATCCTAATGGATTTTCATGATCGTAACCATCACCGCCTATGTCAGCAAATGAAGGATGATCGTGATTAATACCGCTATCTAATATGGCTACCACAGCGCCTTCACCCATTGAGCCTTGCATATGATTACCGTGGTTACCATGATGTTTACCATTACTATGGCTACCTTGCCAGATTTTATCTGCCCCTATCCATTTTGGACCTACATCAGTCAAAAGATATTCAATGCGCTCTTTGCTGACACTAATGACATTGGGTAAGGTAGCCAAAATTTTAGCTTCTTGTTGATTGAGCTCCATCGCTACACCATTAAAGGCATGTTGATATTTATATTTCACATCAACTTTACGACCAAAGGCACGTTCAGAATTTTCGACTAAATCCACTTGCTTGGTTTTTAAAAACTTAGCATATTGTTTACTTGCTTTTGAATTAGCATTGAGTGACTTCACTCCTAAAGTTGCCGGGTTTGTGGCGCTAAATGCTTCAATACCACCTTTATAGCTTGCTACTGAAGGTGCATTCATTCTGACTATATATATCGAATTTTTATGGTCTGCTGACACTTTTTTATAGTTTTCATTAATAGAAACAATACTCTTAGCCTGAAAGTCGTGCGCGGTTATATTTATCTTTTCAGCATTGGCCGAAAGCGCTACAAATATACCGAGAAAAAAGCTAGATAGTCGTTTTATATTGTGTAGATTATAAGGAGGGATCTTTTTACTTATCATTGTTTATATCTCCAATTATTTGAAATAATTTCCGAGAAGCGCACAACAAAAGCGCTAATACATCACGGTAAAATATAATGTAATAAAATGAATATTTACCTGTTTCTACCAAAATATTTTTTTAATTAATATCAATCACACCATTACAATTTATTTAAGTTACCTAAATGTAATTGCTTGTATTTAGCCACTAGCACTGACCTTTAAACCTTAAAAGGCCTTAGATATTATTTAAAAACAAGCAGAAATAATGGCTTATTTCTCCCGATACAACTCATATTTTGGTGTTTGTGTTAAATATCATAATTTCAATTATATTTTTGCTTTTATGAACGAAAATCGTTCTTTATATACAAAAGCAATAATTATACTTTGATTAATCATTTTTTAATTAACAACTCGTTATAGAAAGCAAACATTACGTTCGTTGTTAAGTGTAAAAATGTGACAATTAGCTATAATTTATTACTGTTTATATAGTAAACACTTGAACTAACTCAGAGCTAGGGTAAGTCAATTTGCAGGAAAACCAGATTAAGATCTATCTCAATGGGGTTTTCAATAAGACAGAATGACCAATAATGGTCAAACATGAAACATCTAGCTACATCTTGTAATGATAGTTTTTCTTACTCATTTATCCACCTTGCTCAACCAAATAATTTTAGTCAGCGCTATCACAATTTCTTTCCGCTGCGCGATGACTCAATCGCCTATATGTTTTTAAATGAAAGTATTGGCAAAGTGAATTAACTACATTCATAGTTTGATAAGCTCAAAACAGTATGACTATAGGCTTAACGGCGCTATTAGTGTGCGCTTTTCAACATAATTTAATGCCGCTTGTAGCGCTTCATGGCGATAGGTGTAAGTGTTTTCTGTCGGCACCATAGCTAATAACTCAAATTTTTCTAATTGTTTTCGCGTTTGCTGATTTGGGCAGAGTAAGAACACGGCACAATTTGCCTCTCGGGCATCTTTAATCACATTTTCAAGCGCCAAACCGACGGTGACATCGAACATAGGTACGTCGGTTAAATCAAGGATCATTGCTTCATAATCACTGACACGGCTATGTTGACGCGCAATAGCTTTTGAGACGCTAAAAATCATCGGCCCTGAAAGATAAAAAAATAGCACTTTACCATTGGCGCGATCTAATAATACTCGTTCACCGTCGGTTAGCGGTACCACATCTTGATCTGTGTCACTGATCGCCTTTACTTGCTTGGCTTGTGCTCGACTCAGTTGTTCAATAATGAGGATGTTAGAGATAAATACGCCCAGCCCTACCGCTACAATTAAATCAACAAACACGGTTAATAACATGACGCCATACATAATCATCATGCCTTGTAGACTGACTTTATGGGCGCGTTGGATAAAGCTCCAATCTAAAATATTTAAACCAACATAAACCGCAATACCGGCTAATACGGCCATAGGAATAGGCTCGGTTAGGCCACCTGCAATTAATACCACCAGTGTTAATACCAGTGCCCTCACCATGCCTGATAACGGCGAACGCGCGCCAACTTGAATATTAGTAACTGTGCCCATAGTGGCGCCAGCGCCAGGTAAAGCGCCAAATAATCCTGAGATCATATTGGCAAGCCCTTGGCCACGTAGCTCTTTATCTGAGTCATGCTCTTTGCGGGTTAGTGAATCACCAATAACCGCGGTTAATAAAGTATCAATACAGCCCAGCGTGCCTAAGACGAGGGCATCAACCACCATGGTCATAAACATGTCAGCCGTAAAGTGTGGCATAACTAAAGCAGGTAAACCTGCAGGAATTTCTCCAATACGGCGAATACTGTCGATGTCAAAAAATACAATGGACAATAAAGTCACGGCTACTAAAGCAACAAGTTGTGCAGGCACGTATTTTCGATACTGTTTTGGGAAGAAAAATAATACCGCTAAGGTCAGTATGCCAAGTAATAACTCGCTAAAATTAATATTTGATAGGATATTAGGCAGTGCTGATATTGTGCCTAAAACTCCACCGGCTGGGGCCGCTTGACCTAACAGTGGTGACAATTGCAAAATAATTAAGATCACACCTATACCTGACATAAAGCCAGATATGACACTGTAAGGCATTAAGGTAATGTATTTACCCAACTTCAGTGTGCCGATTAATATTTGAAAAGCACCCGCCATCATGACCACAGTAAATGCCATCGCCATGCCTGATTCAGGATATTTCGCCATCATACTGGTAAGCACAGCGGTCATGATCACTGTCATCGGCCCGGTAGGCTCTGAGATCAGCGATGTTGACCCGCCAAATAAGGCCGCAAAAAAACCAACTAAAATAGCCCCCCAAAGCCCGGCTTCAGCACCGGCTCCTGACGCTACGCCAAAAGCGAGCGCCAAGGGTAAAGAAATAATAGCGGTTGTGACACCACCAAAAATGTCACCTTTGAGATTTATATCGTTAAAGCGCTCACCAAACAAAACTTGATTCCTTGCCTTTGTTTAAATTAACTAATTCTAGCAAAACTTTAATGAGATAAGTACAGAAATAGCTTTAGATCAACGCTATTTAGATTGCCACAATAAGACACATTTATAATAGTGACTTAAACCAAAATGGCGAACATTACTGCGTGCAAATCCTACCCGAGATATAGTTAATATTAAACGAGATAAAATTAATCCCGTAAACTGCTATTAGTTTATCTATCACACACAATGACCGCATGCATAGCCTTCTTTAAAAAGGTGAAATACCTCATACTGTGCTTCGCCAATGGTTTGGGCTTGTGTCTGATATGAATTAAAACCCCATCAATAAACAGAGTGTTAAAGGTTTTTCCAACACGCTCTATTTTGATGCTAATGCTGATGAAAAGTTTGCTTTTTAGTTTGTCGAAAAAAAGATAAAAAAAAATCCAATAACTAGGTATTGGATTTTATGATAAAACTTTCATAAACGCTGATTAGTTTATGTTAGTACAACCTTTCATATAAGGTTGTAAAACCGTGGGTACATTAATACTACCGTCAGCTTGTTGGTAGTTTTCTATCACAGCAACTAGCGTGCGACCCACGGCCAAACCTGAGCCATTGAGTGTATGCACAAGCTCTGTCTTATTAGTTTCACTATTGCGATATCTAGCTTGCATTCTACGGGCTTGGAAATCTGCCATGTTTGAGCAAGATGAAATTTCGCGATAGGTATTTTGTGCCGGTAACCATACTTCAATATCAAAAGTTTTTGTCGCACTAAAGCCGATGTCACCGGTACATAACACAACCGTACGATAAGGAAGTTCTAATTTTTCAAGAATTTTTTCTGCATGACCGGTTAACTCTTCTAAAGCTTTAAAAGAATCTTCAGGTTTAACAATTTGTACCATTTCAACTTTGTCGAACTGATGTTGGCGAATTAAACCGCGAATGTCACGACCATAAGAACCCGCCTCACTGCGAAAACATGGGGTATGAGCACACATTTTAATGGGCAACTCTTGTTCGTCAACAATTTCGTCACGCACTAAGTTAGTTAACGGAACTTCAGCAGTTGGGATCAAAGATAGTTTTTTATTGTTGAGTTCGGTATGGAATAAATCTTCACCAAACTTTGGTAACTGGCCAGTACCGTATAAAGACTCATGATTGACCAAGTAAGGCACATACATTTCTTGGTAGCCGTGCTCTTCACTGTGCACATCTAACATAAATTGTGCTAGTGCTCGGTGTAATTTAGCAATTTGACCACGCATAACAGCAAAGCGCGTACCCGCAAGCTTGGCACCACTTTCAAAGTCTAAACCTTTACCTAGAGCCGTGGCAACGTCAACATGATCTTTTACTTCAAAGTCAAATACACGCGGCGTACCCCAACGTTTAATTTCTACATTGTCGTCTTCACTTGCACCGGCAGGCACTGACTCATGAATTAAATTAGGTATGGCTGAAGCGATAAGGTCAATTTGCGCCAACACTTGCGTTTGTGCTTCTTTCGCGGCTTCTAACTCATCACCGAGTTTACTCACTTCGGCCAACAAGGGCTGAATATCTTCGCCACGGGCTTTCGCTTGACCTATCGACTTAGAGCGAGTGTTACGCTGATTTTGCAAATCTTGCGTGCTAATTTGGATCGCTTTACGTTGCTCTTCCAACATAATTAATTGCGCGGTGTCTAATTTATATCCGCGTTTAGCGAGCTCAGTTGCGGTATTTTCGATGTCTGTTCTAAGTAATTTTGGATCAAGCATGATATATCAGTGTTTTCTTTGTTATTTACTTGTTAAAAATAGATACAATATACATGCCTAATGCCGCTGCAAAAATGCATAAACTGACATTAAGTAATATGTTTATTGTCGCTTTAAATATGTCGCCTTGTTGTATTAATAACAAGGTATCTAATGAGAAGGTCGAAAAGGTGGTAAATGCGCCTAAAAAGCCAATACCAATAAGTGTTCGATAAATACTAACCTCAATAACACCTTGTTCAATTAACCCATAAAGTGCTCCCATGATCAGGGAGCCGGAAATATTAACCGCCAGCGTCGCAAAAGGGAATCCTTTTCCGAGCCAATTGAAAATTAATTGTGAAATGTAAAATCTAAAACTCGCACCAAATGCCCCCCCTATGGCGACAAATAGATATAAATAAAAGTTGCTTAGCGTATTAGTCATAACGTTTTTGGTCACTTTGTTGGTCTAACTGGTTTAAATAATTTAACTTATCACGCAGTTGCTTTTCTAATCCGCGATCTGTGGGTTGGTAAAGTGTTGTTTGGGCTATTGCTTCTGGAAAGTAATTCTCACCGGCAGCAAAACCACCGACTTCATCATGAGCGTAACGATATTCTCCACCGTGCCCTAATTCTTTAGTAATAGCGCTGGTCGCATTTTTTAAATGTAGCGGTACGTCAAGGTCACTGGTTGTAGCGGCCAAAGCTTTTGCTTGATTGAATGCGGTATAAACGGCATTACTTTTCGGCGCTAATGCCATATAAACTGTAGCTTGTGCAATCGCTCGTTCGCCTTCACTTGGACCAACACGTTGAAAAGTATCCCAAGCGTTCAGGGCTAATTGCATCGCCCTTGGATCAGCATTGCCAATATCTTCACTGGCAATCGCTAACAACCGACGAGCAACATACAGTGCATCACCACCACCGGTTAAAATACGGGCATACCAATATAGTGCAGCATCAGGGTCTGAGCCGCGAACTGATTTATGAAAAGCGCTAATTAAATCATAAAAGGCATCACCACCTTTGTCATACAGGGCAATTTTATTACCCGCTACTTGAATGAGCTGGGCTTTATTAAGTATTTGTTGGTTATTTTCAACGTTAGTAATTTCTAAACAGTTCTCAAAGAGGTTAAGTAACCTACGGGCATCACCATTTGCCAAAGCAATAAGTTGCTTTTTTGTTTCCTCGTCAATAGTAATATCAAAAGTTGAGCTTTGCTCTTGATAGCTTATCGCACGAGCCAAGACATTACTGAGGTTGCTTTCACTGAGTTTTTTTAAGGTGTAAACACGGGCTCGCGATAATATCGCCTGATTGAGCTCAAAAGCAGGATTTTCAGTGGTTGCACCAATAAAAATAATAGTACCGTCTTCAATATGCGGTAAGAAGGCATCTTGCTGACTTTTGTTAAAACGATGAACTTCATCAACAAATAGTACGGTTCTGCGTTGTTGATGGGTAGCACGGTCTTTGGCATTTTCAATCGCCTGTCGTATATCTTTAATGCCTGACGTTACTGCAGAAACTCGTTCAATATCGGCATTGGCGTGATTGGCAATAATCTCTGCAATCGTGGTTTTACCTGTACCAGGTGGCCCCCAAAATATAAGGGAATGCACCTTACCTTGCTCGATAGCCAAAGCTAATGGCATGCCTTTAGCTAAGATATGTTCTTGGCCTTCATACTCAGCAAGCGATTTAGGCCTTAATTTTGCTGCTAAAGGCTTAAAACTGTCATCTTCAGCAAAACCTAGGTCAAGTGAACCATTAGCGTTGATCATCTAAATAAACACCTTCGGGAACAGAAAACGTAAATAAATTCGCCTTAGGCGCTTTATCTTGATGTGTCAGGGTAATGACACTTAATTGGCCCGTGGCATCAAGAATATTAAACGCGGCAAGTTCGAGGTGGTTAAGCTTCTGTACAAAGCTAAGTTCTAAACTTTTAACACGAGCATTTTCATTGTTAGCGCTGATTAAATAACGATTATCTGTTAACTGCTTTACGCTATAATCTTGCCATAGCTGCTCGTCATTACTGGTGATTAATAAAATGGGTGTATTAGCTATCGCACTTTCTAAGGTATAGACACTGACCTGTTCAACAAACGGGTCATAAAACCACAGGTTTTTACCGTCTGAAACAATTAATGACTCATCGGGCATGATGGTTTGCCAATTAACTAAATTGGGTTTGCTAACGGCAAGTAATCCACTGCCTTGTTGTAATTTATTGCCCGCCTCATCAAAAATTTGCTGATTAAACTCAGCGCTAAAAAATTCAATTTCAGCTAAAATTGCCATTAATTCACGTTTACTATCATCGGCCTTTTTTTCAGCGGTATGAGTCGCGACATTGCTAGTTGTCATGTTCACTGCATTGTTTACTACACTGCTCGCTGCACTGGTTTTTAGCTCTGTTATTACTTCACTTTCAATACGTTCAGCACTTACAGCAAGGCTAGTCGTTGATAATACGGTACTAACAAGTGCGGCGATGACCACAGCATTTTTTATCAATGTTGTCTTGGTTGGCATGTTAAGGCTCCTTAATTGGCGGTGGCGCTAGTACTTCTCGTGCGCCATTATTGCCCGGTTTGGTTACGACACCGTGTATTTCCATTTGCTCGACAATACGGGCTGAACGGTTGTAACCAATTCTAAATTTACGTTGAATACTGGAAATAGAGACTCGGCCATTTTCAGTAATAAAGGCGATGGCTTCGTCATATAAAGTATCGAGTTCTTCCTCGCTGTCGGCGTCTGCTTGTTCACCGGGTAAAAGAATGTCTTGGTCTGAACCGCCTGACAAAATGTCTTCGATATAATTAGGCTCAGCTCTTGATTTCCAATCATTGACTACCGCATGCACTTCGTGGTCATCAACAAAGGCACCATGAACTCGAATAGGTACAGCTTCACCTGGCGGTAAATAAAACATATCCCCCATACCCAATAACTGATCAGCACCTTGCTGGTCTAGGATAATACGAGATTCAATACGAGATTGCACTCTAAGCGCCATACGGGTTGGAATATTGGCTTTAATTAAGCCAGTAATAACATCGGCTGATGGACGTTGCGTGGCTAAAATTAAGTGAATACCTGCGGCACGGGCTTTTTGTGCTATTCGAGCTATCAGTTCTTCTACTTTTTTACCCACTATCATCATCATGTCAGCAAATTCGTCAACAATAATCACGATTGATGGTAATTTACCTAAGGTAGGAGGTGTTTGCGTAAAAGCATCACTAGCTTGCCATAAGGGGTCAATCAGTGGTTCTCCCGCGGCGATGGCTTTAGCGACTTTGTCGTTATAGCCTTTAAGATTTCTCACCCCGAGTTTCGACATTAATTGATAACGGCGTTCCATTTCACCTACACACCAACGCAAGGCGTTAGCGGCTTCTTTCATGTCAGTGACCACTTCAGAAAGTAGATGAGGAATACCGTCATACACTGATAATTCAACTTGTTTAGGGTCAATCATGATCATGCGGACATCTTCCGGCGAAGATTTATACAATATGCTAACAATCATGGTATTTACCGCAACAGATTTACCCGATCCTGTAGTACCTGCCACTAATAAATGCGGCATTTTCGCGAGGTCGGCAATCACAGGTTCGCCAGATATATCACTACCAATGGCCATGGCTAAATTTGATTTTGAATTAGCAAACTTATCGCAAGCAATCACATCAGAAAAGAATACGGTTTCGCGATGTTTATTAGGTAATTCAATACCAATAACTGATTTACCTTCAATAACCTCGACCACACGAACGCTTTTAGCTGATAACGAACGGGCTAAATCTTTCGATAGGTTGGTAATTTTACTGGCCTTAACACCTGGTGCTAAGTTTAATTCAAAACGAGTAATGACCGGACCAGGAAAAACACCCACCACTTCGGCTTTAATGCCAAATTCAATAAGTTTTGCTTCCACTAAGCGAGAAACTAGGTCTAGTTGTTCTTGATCAATCGGATTTTTAACCCTATCGGTACGATCTAACAAATCTAATGACGGCATGTCATGATGATTTGGCGCTGCGGGCTTATCATTTTCTAATTGCTGGTAAATTTTGTCATGCAATGTGGCCGGCTCTTCAACAATGATTTTTTCAACTGGCTCAAATGCCGCTGCAATTTCATCAGCACTGACATGTTCTTGCACATTGATGGCTAGCGGCTCACCCATTAACTCGTCGATATCAACATAGGGTTCTTTTTCGCGGGTGTTATAGGCACTGTCGTCATCACTTTTGGCAAAAATACTCTCGTATTCTGTATCACTGATGGTCTCCAGCGCTTTTTTTACTTCTTCAGGCTCTTTCTCAAAAGCAATATAATGCTCAGTTACACTACTGTCAGTGTCACTATTATCACTGTCATTATTATTTTCCATATTTAAAGCTTGTAATACTTGTTCAGTGTCATCAGATATTGCGGCTTTGGGCTCTTGTTCAGGCTTAGTGTCTAAATGTTGCTTGATCAGCGCGGGTATCGTTAAGCAGTATTCAATCGCGATAATGGCGTACTCCCCTACTCTGTCAATAGCCTTAAGCAGCGAAATTCCTGTTAGCAAGACGAATCCTGAACCGCAAAATGTTACAAATAACAAGGTGCTACCAATGAATGATAAATACGGCAAGAGTGAGTTACTTAATACATCACCTAGAATACCGCCAGCAGAGAAGTAAAAAACATCGTCAAAATTCATACTGGCAATCGAAGTTATGCCAATATAAAACAAGATGAAACCAATAAATTTCAAGCCAAGTGTAAGGTAATCTAGTCGGATTAATTGGTGATATTTTTGAAATAATAGCCAACCGATAATTGCGATAACAAAAGGTAAACTGTAGGCAACTAAACCAAATAAGTTTAATAACAAATCAGATAAATAAGCCCCCACTGCACCACCTAAATTACGCACAGAACTTTGATAACCTGTTTGTGACCAACCAGGATCTGCGGGATCAAAACTAAAGAGCGCCAACATGATAAACATGGCAAAGACGCAAAAGACTAAAAGTCCTGCTTCGAGGAGACGTTGAACGCCGTTTAACTTTGGAGATGGAGAAGACAAATGCACACTCTTGAAAAAATTATCATTATATTAAGCTTAAAATACCAAAAATTAGCGATGAATAAAACGTAATACCGAACATTAGCGCTTTATTGGCAAGAGATTTGACGATTTTACCTCTTCCATCACGACATAAGTTCTACTTTCACTCACCGCAGGCAGTCTTAATAAGGTATTACCGAGTAACTCACGATAAGCGGCGATATCAGCCACACGTGTTTTCAATAAAAAATCAAAATCCCCTGAGACCAAATGACATTCTTGAATAACTTCTAATTCATGAACCGCTTTGGAAAAGTCATCAAATACATCTGGGCTAGTTTTGGTTAATGTAATTTCAACAATGACCAATAACGCGGCATCTAATTTTTGCGGATTTAGCATGGCCTGATAACCAAGAATAAAACGGTCGTTTTCCAGACGTTTTACTCGCTCTAAACAAGGCGTAGCGCTTAAACCAACCCTTTTTGACAATTCAATATTAGATAAACGGCCATTTTTTTGTAGTTCAATCAAAATATTTTTGTCTATACGATCAATTTTTTTAGCTGTTGATGAACTCATATATAATTCGCTATAAAATACAGTATTAACAGGATTATACACTAATTTATCAGGAACAACGACAGGTTAATTCGCTATAAAGTCATTATACTAGCTTCATATTTTACAGCAGAGATAAAACTATGATTATTGGCGTACCTAAAGAAATAAAAAACCACGAATACCGTATTGGACTAACTCCAGCAGGTGTTAAAGAATTAGTTGTAAATGGCCACAACGTTATCGTTGAAAATAATGGTGGTGCAGAAATCGGTTTTGATAATGAGCAATACATTACCGCCGGTGCAAAAATTATTGATACCGCAGCAGAAATTTTTGCTACTGCTGACATGATCATCAAAGTAAAAGAGCCACAAACCAATGAGTGTAAAATGCTTCGCCCTGGCCAAGTACTGTTTACTTACTTACATTTAGCCCCAGATCCAAAACAAACAGAACTGCTTGTCGCTTCTGGCGCTACTTGTATTGCCTACGAAACAGTGACTCAACATGGCGGTGGCTTACCTCTTTTAGCTCCAATGTCTGAAGTGGCCGGCCGTATGTCTATTCAAGCAGGTGCGCACGCATTAGAAAAAGCACAAGGCGGTTTAGGCGCATTATTAGGTGGTGTACCTGGTGTTGCTCCTGCCAAAGTACTTATTATTGGTGGTGGCGTTGTTGGCACTCAAGCAGCCCGTATGGCTGTTGGTATGGGCGCTGATGTGACCATTTTAGATCGCTCTTTGCCACGTCTTCGCCAGTTAGATACAGAGTTTGATAGTCGCTTAAAAACAGTCTATTCAACGGCTGATGCTATGGACCAGCTTATTGTTGAAGCTGACTTAGTTATTGGTGCAGTATTGATCCCTGGTGCTGCAGCACCTAAATTGGTTACGGCACAACACATTAAAATGATGAAGAAAGGCGCTGTTGTAGTTGACGTTGCCATTGACCAAGGTGGTTGTTTTGAAACATCAAAAGCAACTACTCACCAAGACCCAACTTATATGGTTGATGATGTCGTACATTACTGTGTCGCTAATATGCCTGGTGGTGTCGCAAGAACATCAACGCTGGCTTTAACCAATGCTACTATGCCATTTACAGTTACTTTGGCAAATAAGGGTGCTAAACAAGCAATGCTTGATGACGTACACTTAATGGCTGGTTTGAATGTTTTAGGTGGAAAAGTCACTTATAAGCCTGTTGCTGATGTACTAGGTTATCAGTATGTTAGACCAGAAGACGCTATAGCAACGTTATAGGCTTTACTGGATAACATACTTAAAGCCGCTAGTTAATAGCGGCTTTTTTTATTAGCGATTCTAATAGCGCCAAGATTACAAATCTATGGGCCATTTGTAAAAATAGCCTTGCAGTTTTGCAAAATAAGTTATTAATTATAATTATTTCTTTGTTGCTCTCTTGAGATAATCACTTAGAATCCCAACCATTGTCACATCAACGTATTTTATTTTTTGGAGTAGTTCATGAGCGAAGCAAGACATTGCCCGTTACTCATATTGGGTTCAGGCCCTGCAGGATATACCGCAGCTGTTTATGCCGCACGAGCAAATTTAAAACCTGTGATGATTACAGGTTTACAACAAGGTGGTCAATTAACCACCACCACTGAAGTAGAAAACTGGCCCGGTGATGCCGATGACCTAACAGGCCCAGCATTAATGGACCGTATGCAAAAACATGCGGAAAAATTTGATACTGAAATTATTTTTGACCACATCAATGAAGTTGACTTTAGTGAGAAACCGTACAAATTAAAAGGTGATTCTGGCTATTATACTTGTGATGCCCTTATTATCTGTACTGGCGCCTCAGCGCAATACCTAGGGCTACCTTCTGAAGAAGCCTTTATGGGTAAAGGTGTTTCTGCCTGTGCAACTTGTGACGGATTTTTCTATAAAAATCAAAAAGTTGCTGTTGTGGGTGGTGGTAATACCGCGGTTGAAGAAGCCTTATATTTATCAAATATTGCCTCTGAAGTTCACTTAATTCACCGTCGTGATACCTTTCGCTCAGAAAAGATTTTGATCACACGTTTAATGGATAAAGTGGCCAACGGTAATATCATATTACACCTAGACCGTACGTTAGACGAAGTACTAGGTGACAATATGGGTGTAACAGGTTTGCGCCTTAAAGACATGAAGTCAGATGCTACCGAAGAACTTGATGTTATGGGTGTCTTTATCGCGATTGGCCATAAGCCAAATACTGATATATTTAATGGCAAACTTGAGATGAAAAACGGCTATTTAACCATTCAAAGTGGTACGAATGGTAACGCGACACAAACCAGTATTGAAGGTATTTACGCGGCTGGCGATGTTGCTGACCATATATACCGTCAAGCCATTACTTCAGCTGGTGCTGGTTGTATGGCAGCACTAGATGCCGAGCGTTACCTCGACGCAAAAGGTAGTCGCTAGTCAATGAAACGAGCTATTCCTTGGTTATCTTCGAATAGCTCAACTTTCCCTGATTTATCTAGCGCCTTAGATGAACCAAACGGTCTTCTTGCTTTCGGCGATGACTTATCACCCCAGCGAATTATTCAAGCTTATCAACTCGGGATTTTTCCTTGGTTTAGTGATGGTGATCCGGTGATGTGGTGGAGTCCAAATCCACGGGGGATTATTAATATTGCTCAGCTTAATATTAATAAAACACTACAAAAAATACTTAAGCGCGAGCTTTTTAGTGTCACACTCAATAAAGATTTTAAGCAGGTTATTGAGCTATGTGCTGATGCACCCTTTCGCTGTGAGGAGACTTGGATTGTTAATCCAATGCTATCAGCTTATAAAAAACTACATGCTCAAGGTAAGGCCCACTCGATTGAAGTTTGGCAAAATGAGCAATTAGTGGGTGGATTATATGGTGTGGCCGTTAACGGTTATTTTTCTGGTGAATCAATGTTTTACCGAGAAAGTAATGCCTCAAAAGTAGCCTTGGTGTATTTAGCTAGCTTACTAAAATCAATAGGTATTGAGCTTGTTGACTGTCAAATGTTGAATCCTTTTTTAGCGTCAATGGGTTGTATTGAAGTATCCAGAGAACAATTTATTACCCAGCAAGTAGCGGCAAAAGCTATCGTACCGCCGGCCAACTTTTGGCAACCTAGGCCACTAACTTTAGCCTGAACCAAGATACCCACTTATAATATTGTTGTTAAGCATTATTTTATAGTTTGCCTAGATAAAATCAAAATATTCCATAAGTTAAACTCATCAGTAAATCAAGGCAAGTTGCTCAATTGGTAATGGCTGATTATTGCGATTGAGCGCACAAAGCCGTGGTGTATTTTAACCAGCAAAAGTGAGCAATAATTTAATGAAATTGGTGTAAATACTAGCCAAGGGCATACTGTTCAAATAATGCGCTAGCTTATATAAGTATTAATAGCGGCTTAAATTTGATATAAAGTTTATAATAAATAAGAATAAAAAATTCATCTGGCACAACTCATTAATTAAGGACAAATAATTGAGAAAAAATCTTTATTGGTTATATTTAATCTTAGTTGTGTTTCACTCAAATTTTGCCTTCTCTTTAGACACGGCTGACATTGAGCAAAAGCTTAGCCGACAAAGTACGGTTAATCCAAAAGCAGTATTCTACAAAATTGAAGCTTTATTAGCAGATCCAGACATCCATATTGCTTTAAAAGCAAAACTGATGGTCATGCAATCTGATATTGCTTACGTTATTGACCAAACTGAAAGTATTCTTAAATACTCAAAGTCGGCTTTAGCAACCGGCTTGTTAATTGAGCCTTGGCACACTAGAGTGCTGATTAGCCAATCAAGAGGATATTATCAGCGCGGGCAATTTAAAGAATTTTTTGCCACTGCAAATATGGCAGTTATCAAAGCAGAACAATCAAATTTATCAAATTATAAGGTGGCCGCTTTAGTAGAAAGAGCTTTTGCCTATCACTTATTAGACGATAATGAAGAAGCAAATAAAGATTTAAACCTAGCGTTAAAATATCTAGAATTACTGCCTAGCGTCTTTGATAAAGCAATAATACTTCAGCGATTTAGCGCCGTAAGTAAAGGCCTGGGTAATATAGAAATAGCTAAAAAATACCAAGGTCAAGCCAATGATATTTATAAAAAAAATAATGCCGCTCATTATCTATCTGTTGGTTATTATAATCTGAGCCGAATATATCAAGAAACTCAAGCTTGGGACGAAGCAGGTAAGTTAATGCTGAAATCTTATCGTTGGGCCTTAAAAGACAACAATAAGCTCAATCAAGCATTTTCATTATCTTGGCTATCAGAGTATCAAAGTAACTTAGAAAATCACTCACAAGCAAAAAAATATTTGAATAAAGCTATAATTGCTGCTGATGCAAGCACTTCAGAGCGGGTAAAAATACATGTTCGTAAAAATATGGCCCGTATCTTATGCCAAAACAAAGAATTTCAAGCCTGTAAAACCTTGCTTCTGGAAACCATTTTATTTGCAAAGTCTTATGAAATGCACCGTGATCAAGTGGAATTAATGCGAATATTGGCAGAAACATACTATCAACTGGGCGCGTTCGAGAAAGCCTATTTAATCTTAAAAGAAGCTAATTTAATCTAACTAAAATCTGTTGTTAAACTAGATAAAAAATCACCCTTCCTGCTATTTACAATGGCTAATATTAAATGTTTTTCAAGACAACTACCCTTATTTATTATTGTTACTGTGGTTTAAATCCACAACAAGTATTGGGCAACCTGAAAATCACATTGTTGACCAGCACTAGCTGCTTACCTCTTTTATGCTGTCACAGTACCCTATAATAAACGTATCAATTACTAACCGTTAAAAGTTCTACCGAGTAAGCTTTTTTTTTGTGCCTGACATATATTGCTCTTGGTCGATAATATAGTCCTATATCGCTCTATCAGTTTACATCGACGTAAAAAACTTACTCATGCCACCTTTTCGCACCAGGATGTCAGTGATTATAAATGTAGTGAACCATTACCGAGGTGGTGATGAACGGCCATTTAGTGATCAATAACTCGCCTTGAATTGAACGAGTTATTCTCGTTGAATCGTGGTCAATTATTTAATCCATTAGGTCTTATATTTCACCATCACTCGGTGGCAAAATTGCTATAATGATTAAGTCACATTGCTTTGCAATGATTATATTTCATCTAAAAATTCAGTTACGGGTAGAGTATTAATGAGTTTAAATTATAAACTGGGTATTACAAAGTCGTTTCCTTGTAATTACCTACCTGAACAGGAAGAGCGACTATTAATCGCTGTTGATGACGTCCTACATGATCGTGAACATTATGGTTGGCTAATGCAGCAAGGTTTTAGGCGCAGTGGTAATGATATTTATCGTCCCCATTGTATTGCCTGCCAAGCATGCCAATCACTACGTGTGCCAGTTCAAGACTTTAAGCCCTCAAGAAGCCAAAAACGCTTATTAAAAAGTAATCAGCTATTCAAGGTGATGTTAAGTAAAAAAGTTAAAGAAAACTACTACCCACTGTATGAACAATACATTAATACTATTCATCACGATGGCAGTATGTTTCCAGCATCAGACGAACAATTTCAAAGTTTTACTCATAACAATATTACTGAGCCATATTATATTGAAATTTGGCATGACCAAGTATTGATCAGTGTTGCCGTAACCGATGACATTCCTAATGGCTTATCAGCGGTTTATACCTTTTATCACCCAAGCTATAGAAAGCAGGGGCTTGGTGTTTTTTCAATTTTAAAACAAATTGAAATTGCAGCTGAACTTAAACGAGAGTTTCTCTACCTTGGTTACCAAATAGAGCAATGCAGTAAAATGAATTACAAAAATCGTTACCATCCCCACCAAATATTGGTCGAAAATCAATGGCAAACCGTAAATAAATAACACTATAGCTTTACATTAGCGCTGCAATTCGGCATTATCTGCGCAGCTTTTTGTTTACGCACTAATTTAGAGGTTCGGCGCCCAATGGCGAAAGAAGAAAATATTGAAATGCAAGGTACTGTTTTAGATACTTTGCCAAATACTATGTTCCGTGTTGAATTGGAAAATGGTCATGTTGTTACTGCTCATATTTCTGGGAAAATGCGTAAAAATTACATTCGTATTTTAACTGGCGATAAAGTCACTGTTGAATTAACACCATATGACTTATCTAAAGGTCGTATTATCTTCCGTGCTAGATAGAAATTAATTATTTCAGTTTTAGAAGTGCTTTAGTAATATGTAGTAAAGCAACTTTTTATGACTAAGATTTAATTAACGCCAATTAAGTAATGACAAAAAACCGAGCTTGCTCGGTTTTTTTATGTCTGAAAATAACCCTCAGCTTTTTTGTTCTGCACAACAACTAATACCCGCTAAATGATCCAAGTGAGCCATTATAAGTAAGCCTAAAGTACCGACATCCCTGTCGGTACTGATGTGTTCAAATTGACGTTAAAGAACGCTGATACACTAAACAAATTTAAGGGCTTAAGCATCAAAGCTTAGTGTTCAACTAATTCTTTTTTTGATTCATAGTTAATCACCAACTTGTCTTTCTTCACCGCGACTTTAGCTACGCCACCTTGTGTTAGCTCACCAAAAAGCAATTCGTTAGCTAATGGTTTTTTCAACTGCTCTTGAATCAATCGAGCCATAGGTCGTGCACCCATTGTTTTGTCATAACCTTTAATGGCCATCCACTTCTTAGCATCTTTAGTGACCTCTAACGAAACACCCTTTTCATCAAGTTGAACCTGCAGTTCGACAATAAATTTATCAACAACTTGCTGGATAACTTCATCACCTAAGTGATTAAACCATACAATGTTATCTAAGCGATTACGAAACTCAGGCGAAAATACTTTGTTTATTTCGTCCATAGCATCAAGACTATTATCTTGTTGTTTAAAGCCAATAGATTGCTTCACAGTGTGTGCTACGCCCGCATTAGTTGTTAACACTAAGATAATATTTCTAAAATCGGCTTTACGGCCATTATTATCCGTTAAGGTACCATGGTCCATAACTTGTAATAGTATATTGTAAACATCTTCATGTGCTTTTTCTATTTCATCTAACAACACAACGGCATGGGGATTTTTAATCACTGCATCGGTTAATAAGCCACCTTGTTCATAACCAACGTAACCTGGAGGAGCTCCAATTAAACGACTTACCGCATGTTTTTCCATATATTCAGACATGTCATATCGCAGTAGTTCTACGCCCAGCACTTTAGCTAATTGTTGAGTAACTTCTGTTTTACCAACCCCTGTTGGACCAGCGAAGATAAATGAACCAATAGGCTTACGTTCATTGCCTAAACCTGCTCGCGACAAGCGAATAACAGAGGTCAATTCGTCAATAGCATGATCTTGTCCAAAAACAACCAATTTTAAATTACGGTCGAGTGTTTTTAAACTATCAATCTCTGATGACGACACTGATTTTTCAGGAATACGTGCCATTTTGGCGATAATATTTTCAATGTCGTTATTATCGATCACTTTTTTACGTTTATCTGCAGCAACCAATTGTTGACGCGCTCCGGCTTCATCAATAACGTCAATGGCTTTATCTGGTAAAAATCGATCATTGATATATTTTGCAGAAAGCTGTGCCGCTGCCCTTAAGGCGCTATTCGTGTAACGAACACCATGATGCGCTTCGTATTTATCTTTCAAACCATGCAAAATTTTCGTAGTGTCGTCTACACTGGGTTCAACAACATCTATTTTTTGAAAACGACGCGCTAATGCACGATCTTTTTCAAAAATACTTTGATACTCTTGATACGTGGTAGAGCCCATACAACGTAACTTGCCTGATGAAAGTAAAGGCTTGATCAAGTTTGAAGCATCTAACATGCCACCAGACGCAGCACCCGCGCCTATAATGGTGTGAATCTCATCAATAAAGAGAATTGCGTTACCGTCTTGTTCTAACTCTTTTAATAAGGCTTTAAAGCGTTTTTCAAAATCACCACGGTATTTAGTCCCTGCTAATAATGCGCCCATATCAAGAGAGTAAATAGTTGCATCAGCTAAAAACTCTGGCGCTTTGTCAGAAACCAATAAATTAGCTAAACCTTCAGCTATCGCTGTTTTGCCAACCCCTGCTTCACCAACAAATAAAGGGTTGTTTTTGCGGCGGCGACTTAGTACCTGTAATGTCCGTTCTAGTTCGTTATCGCGCCCTATTAGCGGGTCTATATTGCCTTTTAAGGCTTCTTCATTAAGATTAGTAGCAAAGTTATCAATCGTGCGTGGTTCTTCCTCACCTGCCGGCGCTTGCTCTTCGTTATGACTATTTTCTTGTTCAACTTTAGCAATACCGTGAGAAATAAAGTTAACAATATCTAAGCGACTAATATCAGATTTCTTTAAAAAATAAGCCGCTTGTGATTCTTGTTCACTAAATATTGCAACGAGTACATTCGCACCATTAACTTCACTTTTACCCGATGACTGAACATGAAAAACGGCCCGTTGTAATACGCGCTGAAAACCTAGCGTGGGTTGAGTTTCTCTTTCTTCCTCACCGGAAGGAATAACCGGGGTCGTATCGGCGATGAAGGCTAACAATTCTTTTTTTAAGTTTGCCATATCAGCGCCACAGGCTTTTAAAGCCTCAATGGATGATGGATTATCTAACAACGCCAACAATAAATGCTCAACCGTCATAAATTCATGGCGAGACTCTTTAGCCTGACGAAAAGCCATATTTAACGATACTTCTAAATCTTTATTCAGCATAGGTTACTCCAATTTAAATCTTGCGTTTTTACACTTTTTCCATAGTACATTTAAGCGGATGTTCATTGCTTGTTGCGTAACTCAACACCTGATCAACTTTCGTTTCTGCTACTTCAGCAGTAAAGATGCCACAACGCCCTTTCCCTTTATAATGAATCGCTAACATAATCTCTGTCGCTTGCTCCGAGTTCATGTTAAAAAATTTACACAACACATCAATGACAAAGTCCATTGGAGTATAGTCGTCATTTAATAACACTACTGTATACATTGGGGGTTTCTGAAATTTTTCAACAACCTCATCATCAAGAACGTTTTGATCGTCTATTAACTCTTTCCATTTACTCATAATTCTATATTAGTCTGTCAGTTAAATTTTTGCTTTAAGATTTGAGAAAAATAATAACTAAAAACATCAAAAATCATAATATAACACTTGACTATTTTTATTTATTATCTACGATTTACTTTGGTGACTGTTTTTTAGTCTCCAAAAGTTAATACTAATACTTTAAAGAGTACTTTAAAGAATGCTTTAGATAAAGCATACCTAATTACCGATGATTTTAGAAGGATGTTGAAGTATGGCTCACGGTACAGTTAAGTGGTTTAATAATGCAAAAGGGTTTGGTTTTATTCGTCCAGAGGATGGTGGTGAAGATATTTTTGCCCATTATTCAACGATTCAAATGGAAGGATACCGCACATTAAAAGCGGGACAGGATGTAAACTACGAATTAAACGGGGGGCCAAAAGGTGACCACGCGGCAAGCATTACGCCATCAGAAATAGAATCAGACAACTAAGTTAAGTTAAGTTAAGTTAAGTTAAAATTACTTTGTGGCTTAAAGTAAAAAACACAGCAAAGTTGCTGTGTTT
>NZ_JACGVE010000077.1:0-195852 GCF_014077065.1 Colwellia sp. MB3u-4
AAAATTAAAAATTAAAAATTAAAAATTAAAAATTAGAGAATTAAAGAAATGAAAATAATAATAATCTCAATCGTATGTGCTTTAACTATGATTAGTGGCTATGCCTCAATATTGAAAACTAACTTAAAACTAGATGATACATATTATGCCGATATTTGGTCTAATGAAGATGATGATTTCTGGTATGAGAACTATAATTATCAAAGAGTAATTAACTCAAACGAGAGATTATTTGTTAGAGCAAAAAAAGACCTTAATTTTTTTAATGAACTACCTGGTCAATCAAACTTTTCAGAAAACGTAATGTATGCAGTGACGACAACTTACGAACCGATAAATTATCAACAATCAAGCTCTCAATATAAAGTCACACGCGTTTTGACTAAAACGGATCTTGATGCTATTCAGTCAGCAATAGATCTTGATAAAGAACAAAAGAATCAGTTAGTGATGGAATTGCAGAGGCAAGCAGAAAGACAGAAGCGGAAGGAACAAGAAGCTGAAGAAATAGCAGAAAAACAGAAGCGGAAGGAAAAAGAAGCTGCAGAAATCGCAAAAATAGCAGAAGAAAAGGCTAAAAATGCTGAAAAAGAAAAGGCGCTAGTAGAGGTCAAGAGTTGGCGGAAAAACAACTTAGCCAACGCTAATTTTATCAATGCGGTATGGTTTTTAAAATACCCTAAAAACACCAATTACGTAACTGACAAAAGCGATTGGACTAAAGCTAAATACAGCACAGACGACTGTGTTTACGCCGACTGGTTTGGCTCAAGCCTTCGCGAAATTGATTTCAATCGAGTGAACTGGAAATCTCAAAAGGTAGATGGGAATGCTTGGAGCGCAGGGGACTATGCGGGCTACAACACATACATCACAGTCGAATGTGTTGGCAAATGTGATAATGGCAGCAACAAGATGCAATTCAATACCGAAGACATATCCCGAACACAGCGCGCATTAAGAGACATCAAAGAAATGTGTCCAGGTGTTGATCTGCCTTATTGAGTGGAAGAATATTGCTATATTCTGGTCACGTCTTCCACGTAAAGCGACATTACTTCTATACTAAAGCATTTTATGGAGTGGCGCTTTAGTAACCCAAGGGTGAACAATGTGATTCATTATCTACTGAGTTGATGCTATTTTTAGCTTGCAGATAGTTAGGTAACATATAACTATCTGTACCTAAACGTGTTGCATAAAAAAACAGCAGCTAAGGTTGTGGTATTTTTCAATTTTTCCATGCTGAATCTGTACTTTTATTAAGAGATGGATGTTTTTTGTGAGTTGGCAGGCAGTAAAAAAGGTAACCTAAGTTACCTTTTTTACTGAAGACAAAAATATTAAAGAAAAAATTTAAGCGGTGCTATTTAATAAATAATATTAACGTTATTCGAGACAGTCTTGGCATTATCAATGGCTTCTTCAACTGTTTCACCACGTGCAATTGCGACACCTAAACGCCGATGACCATTAATATCCGGTTTGGCAAATAATCGAATTTGCGCACCGGCAACGCTGCCGAGTGCTTTACCCAGGTTGGCAAACTTAATATCATCAGATACGCCATTACCTAAAATAACACTCGATGCGCTTGGTCCATATTGAATAATACGACCAATAGGAAAACCTAAAATGGCGCGAACATGCAAGGCAAATTCTGAAGCATCCTGTGACACCAAGGTCACTAATCCGGTATCATGCGGGCGAGGGGATACTTCGCTAAAATAAACCTGATCGCCTTTGACAAAAAACTCCATGCCGAATAAACCATATCCGCCCAGTTCAGTGACAACTTTTTTGGCGATATCTTGTGCTTGCTGAAGTGCTAGCGCTGACATTGCTTGTGGTTGCCAAGATTCACGGTAATCGCCGTCTTCCTGACGGTGACCAATAGGGGCGCAGTAATGAATACCGTCAACGGCACTCACTGTTAATAGCGTTATTTCATAATCAAAGGGCACAAAACCCTCAATAATAATACGACCTTCACCGCTACGACCGCCAACTTGAGAATAGGTCCATGCGTTGTCTACATCAGCATCGCTTTTTACAACACTTTGGCCTTTACCAGAGCTACTCATGACAGGTTTTATCACACAAGGTTTACCTATTTTATCAACCGCAGATAAATATTCTTCTTTGCTGTCTGCGAATATATAGGGTGACGTTTTTATACCTAATGTTTCAGCTGCGAGGCGGCGAATACCTTCTCTGTCCATGGTGAGTTTTGCCGCACGGGCTGTGGGTACCACATTAAAACCTTCTGCTTCTAAGGCAAGTAAGGTATCCGTGGCGATTGCTTCTACTTCTGGGATAATAAAATCAGGCTTTTCGGCGCGAATAATTTCTGCTAATTTTTCACCATCGAGCATACTGACCACATGGGACGAATGCGCGACTTGCATTGCCGGTGCATTTTTATAACTATCTGCCGCAATCACTTCAATACCGAAGCGTTGCAATTCAATCGCAACTTCTTTACCCAGCTCTCCAGATCCTAAAAGAAGGGCTTTTGTCGCACTATTCGCTTTTGCACTGCCAAAAATTGAAACACTCATATTATTCGACTCACTGAAAATTTGAAGGGATGATATGGCCAAAGATATTAACAGAATTTTTTATGTTTTGAGGATATCGGATAAAAAAACCTCTGATATTTGTAAGAAAAATATTAAAGGTATTTAATTTCCAGGTAAGGCAGAGGGGGGGGGAGATTTATCTGCCACCACATGCCCAGTTGTGACTATTTTTTTTATTAAAGACTTTGTTCGCCATCAAAAGCCTCAAGCACCGCATCATCATAAGTAATATTTAGAGTTTTTTTTAACAACAGCAGAAAACGATTGTTTTGAATTCTGAATTATGTGAAAACCCTTGAGTAATAGACTAGAAATCGCCGGCTATTGGCCTTGCTATTACTTTACACATACCTAAATGAATCTAATCCACTTGCGTCAATATCTGGCTCATTGCCCGAGACTATATCGGCTAATAGTTTTGCCGAGCCACAAGCCATAGTCCAACCCAAAGTACCGTGCCCCGTATTGGTATATAAATTAGCTAGCTTAGTTTTACCAATAATAGGCGTGCCATCCGGCGTCATAGGACGTAACCCCGTCCAAAACTCTGCCTCGGCTAAGTTACCTGCTTTAGGAAATAAGTCCTGAACCACCATAGCGATAGTGGCTTTTCTTTTTTCAGGTAGATCTAAATTAAAGCCGTTTAATTCTGCCGTACCTGCCACCCGAATTCGATTATCAAAACGTGTTATAGCAACCTTGTAAGTTTCATCCATCACAGTTGAAACAGGTGAGAATTGTTCATCGGTCATTGGAATAGTGAGTGAGTAGCCCTTGACAGGGTAAACAGGTAAATTAATACCTACTGGCTTCAATAAGTTCACAGAATAACAACCCAGCGCGACCACATAAGCATCAGCTTTAAGCTCACCAATAGAGGTATCTACCCCAGTAATATTAGTATTATCAAGGTGTAATTTATTTACCTGAACATTGAGTTTAAACTCAACACCCGCCATTTTAGCCATGTCAGTAAGCTGCTGACAAAATTGGTAACAATCGCCCGTTTCATCATCGGGTAAATGCAGCCCAGCAACAAGCTTGTCTTTAACCAAAGCAAGGCTTGGTTCAGCTTTAACACACTCATCAACATTTAATAGATTAAATCGTACATCACTCTCTGCTAATAACTTCATATCTTTTTGCACCGCCTCAACCTGTGCATGGTGACGAAAAACTTGTAGCGTTCCTCGCTGACGACCTTGATATTTTATGGCATGATTTTTAGCTAAATCTGACAAGCATTCTCGACTGTAATTCGCCACGCGCAACATACGGTTTTTATTAATCTGGTAGTGACTCTCATTACAATTTTTTAGCATATTCATCATCCAAAGATAAAACATCGGTGAAGCACTTGGCTTTACAATAAGTGGCGAATGTTTTTGGGTTAACCATTTCAACGCTTTTAGCGGAATACCAGGGGCAGCCCAAGGAGATGAATAACCATAAGATAACTGGCCTGCATTAGCGAAACTGGTTTCTTCAGCACTTAGGCTCTGGCGATCAACAACCGTTACCTGATGCCCTGCTTGAGCCAAATACCATGCGGAGGTTAGCCCGACTACGCCAGCGCCTAAAACGATAACTTTCATACTCATCACTTAAATATTGTTAAATCATAAAATAGTTAACTACTATGTGAAAAATACCTATCTTCTACAATCGATATTAATTAACATCTGTGTTTAGTAATTCTAAAGGCTATGAGTATTGATGAAATTAAAAGGTAACATAGCATCGGGTTTAGTGACCTTTGAGGTAGCGGCCGAATTAGGCAGTTTTACTCAGGCTGCCATTTATTTAAATATTACAACAGGTGCGATAAGTCAGCAGATAAACTTGCTAGAAGAACAACTTTCAATAATCCTGTTTGAAAGGCACTCGCGAGGCGTTCGATTAACTCAAGCAGGCCAACAATTATATAAAGTAGTAAAAAGCAGTCTTGAAGATATAAGCGAGGTAATTGCAGCGTTACATCAAGAAGAAAATTTCGATGGCGAGGTAAGATTAAAATTAACGCCTTCTTTTGCATACAAATGGTTAGTGCCTCGTCTTGAGAAATTCTACAATCGTTATCCGAATATTAGCATTCAAACATTTGCTGAAGGTGCGCTAGTTGACCATCAAAGCAATAACTTTGACTTAGCCATCGATTACAGCCAATCTGCTAATTTTCAGCAAAAAAGTGACTTGTTTTTATCTGAACAATTGCTTCCTGTGATGAGTCCTGAATATTTTAAAGCCTTTAAATGGCAAGATACCTCTGTAGAAAACCAACAAACTATTTGGCAGTCGGTCACCCTATTACATGATGCTCAGCCATGGCATGGCGCAACCAAAAATACCGAATGGCAATATTGGTTCAATCACATGGGCATTACAGCAGACAGTCTTCAGGGGCATTATTTTAATCGAACTGATATGGCTATGGCTGCAGCCGAAGCAGGATTAGGGATAGCTATGGCTCGATATGCCTTAGTTGAAGAAGATTTTAAACAAGGAAAACTGGTTTCGCCATTTAATCCCATAGAAGCAAATGCGGGTTATTACCTGATCCAACACCATTCTTCTTCAGCCATTAACTGCTTTAAGCAATGGTTATTAGATGAAAAACAAAATTTTATTAACTAACCAAAGTTCAGGTTAACTAAAACGGTAGCCAAAAATAATAGCTCTTCCATTGCTCAACTAGGTCATACGGTGTTAAGACAAAGAGCGGTTTAGCTTGATAATATACTGGCCGATGAATGCCAGCAATGAATCAATCAAATGATGTTAGCGGTGTCCGAAGCGGGTGGTGTAAGTATTGCCGCACCACAGAGACTGATGCTGACCCGAGAAGTGAATGCGCGGAAGTTTTATACGACCACGCGGATATATTTTTACTTTTCATAGTAATACATGCCCATCGTAGGTAAATTTACGGTCATATTAGATGACGTTAAAACTACTATTGTATGTGTGTTCTGGCTAGAAGATAGTGCGATAAGTGTAAGGCTATTTTTAAAAAAATATAATTATAACATTAGTTTAGAGTGAGCCTGGGTTGGATGAAGTCAATGAAAGCCGAGATTCGTCTAGCAACCGAAGAAGACTTATAAAAAACGGCATTGATCTGCTCGCGATCCGTATTGGTGAGTTTTCCTTGCTCTAAAACAGCAATAAGTCTACCTGCTGCAATATCTTCATTGATCATAAAGCCGGATAAGCAGGCAACGCCATTTCCAGCAAGTGTTAGTTGACGCACGGTTTCACCGCTGCTGGCGGTCAAATTCGGTTCAATATAGTCAATCCCGGCTAATGGCCAGCGGTTTAATACTTTTGAACCCGTAAAACCAATCAGGTCATGGCAAGATAAGTCGCTGACTTTTTTTGGCACACCTCTTTTAGCGAGATACTCAGGGGAAGCCACCATATACAGCAGACTTTTTCCTAACGGGCGGGCGTGTAAAGTGGAATCGTTTAATTTACCGATGCGAATCGCTAGATCGGTTCTTTTCTCCAATAAATCCACAAAACCTTCATTAGAGGTGAGCTCGAGTTGAATGTCAGGGAACGCTTTTTTAAACGATTGGATAAGTGGAACAAGTTGATGAAATACAAAAGGGCTTGCCGCATCAATGCGCAACCTGCCTGCAGGTAATTCTCCACGAGAAATAAGCTGCTCTTCGGCCTGACGAATATGTAACAGTCCCACACGGACAGACTCAACAAACTGCCGCCCTTCATCAGTCAGCTCGATCCGCCTTGTAGTGCGGTTTAAAATGGTGACACCTAGCTGTTTTTCAACTTTGCTCACCGCGCGGGACACTCTAGCGACCTGAATATCTAAGCTATCAGCTGCAGAAGAAAAGCCGCCACTGTCGATTACCGTAAGTAGGATTTCTAAATCATCGGAACGAGTCAGCACGTTTTTTCTCTTCAATCTCAAAGTTTATTTTTGCAATATTAACAAAAGTAATTTGTTAATAACACGGTTTTTCACGACTTAAAAATCAACAATAATGCGCACATCAAACGAAAACACATATTGTGTTCCAATATTAAAGCAGAAAAAGAGAGAAAAATAATGCCGTTAGCATTACTCGCATTGGCGCTCAGCGCCTTTGCCATCGGAACGACCGAATTTGTCATTGTAGGGTTAATCCCCACCATGGCACAGGATTTAAGTGTATCACTGCCTTCCGCGGGGCTGTTGGTTAGCCTGTACGCAGTGGGTGTTGCCATTGGTGCACCTGTTTTAACCGCGCTGACAGGGAACTGGAACCGCAAGCATGTATTGCTTTGTGTAATGGCGCTTTTTGTCGCGGGTAACTTACTGGCGTGGCAAGCTCCCGGATATGAAACACTGATTGCCGCTCGTATATTAACGGGTTTGGCGCATGGTGTGTTCTTTTCAATAGGCACGACTATTGCGACAGGTTTAGTCTCAAAAGACAAGGCGGCGAGTGCGATTGCCATCATGTTTACGGGCTTAACCGTCGCACTGGTGACGGGCGTTCCGCTGGGGACCTATATTGGCCAAACGTTCGGCTGGCAGGCAACCTTTTTAGCGGTGGCACTACTCGGTTTAATTGCACTTATCGGCAGCGCGCTGTTAGTGCCAAATAACTTAAAGCAGGCAGCAGCGACTAAAATTTCCGCGCAATTGAAAGTACTATCGGAGCCTCGTTTACTCTTGGTATACGCAATCACAGCGATTGGTTACGGCGGATCCTTCATTGCCTTTACCTACTTAGCACCTATTCTGGAACAGATTTCTGGTTTTGATTCAAGCGCTATCGGTCTGATTATGTTGGTCTATGGAGTATCGGTTGCTGTAGGTAATATCTGGGGCGGAAAAATGGCGGATAAAATGGGGCCAATTAAAGCGCTAAGCATTATTTTTACAGGCCTTGCTACTGTGCTACTGGTGTTCAACTTCACTGCGGTGAATCCTATTGCAGCGGTAGCCACTATTTTAGTTTGGGGCGCATTTGCCTTCGGTAATGTCCCTGGCCTGCAAGTTTACGTCGTAAAACTGGCTGAAAAACATACACCTGATGCAGTTGATGTTGCATCTGGCCTTAACATTGCCGCATTTAACGTGGGTATTGCACTGGGTGCTTGGGGAGGCGGTTTAATCGTCGAACAAGCAGGACTAATGAACACACCTTGGATTGGCGCGATTGTGGTGTTATTTGCGCTAGTGTTAACACGCTTTAGCGGCGCATTAGACAAGAAAGCGCAGAAGAAGGCATTGATGACGCGAACCGCTTAATTCTTAATAGAGTCTAACCACATCATCATTAGAAGCGATATTTATAAAAATACCGCTTCTTTTTTTTCGCATTTTTTATACTTTAATGGATAGATAGATAGTAATGGCAACTGTTTTTATTACCGGTGCAAACCGTGGATTAAGTCTTGAATTCGTAAAGCAATATGCATAGCGAGTGCCACCCTAAGGGGTAGACACAGAGATGTGTCTAATGAACATCCATTGGTGATCCAAAAGATACTCAGTCACCTGAAGGCAAAAAATGTCGAAGTCGTTGAATTATTAGCCTTGAATTATTGGCCTCATATAGCCCCCACAAAGTAGATCGCCTCCTCAGATAAGTCTGTTTGAATAAAAGCCGTTCATCATCATAAACAATATTCAGCGCTGGTTTTAACAACAGCAGAAAGTGCTTTTTTTGAATTATTAATTACGTGAGGGCGGTTAAATAACAGACGAAAAAAGCCAGGTTTCACTCCCTTAAAAACATAAAATAGATGTCAAGATGGAAAATATGAGGCATGATGTTATTTGATTTTATGAAAAATAATGTTTTATTTTATCTATACAAAATCCTGCCCACGCCCACCAAAAGCACTATTTACATTGGACTTGATTCGGGTGTTTTTTCTTCACCTATCAACACGATGAAAAATGTGGAGTTTACTAAATGTCTGATATGCGTACCTGTGAACGTTGTTCTGATTCATATTTTTATAATTATTATAGCGACAACTCTGGCATGCTTTGGAAGTACTGCCATAGTTGTCGCCGCAGCCTTTTGGATCAGGAAGACCGACAAAATCAATCTAGGTTGAATGCGCAATTCAGGTACGCATATGGCTGGGGCTACAATATAGATTTTGAGGTCGCTACATACCGCTATGTCCTGAATGAAGATGGTAGCCTGACATATAGCTGCAAGCCAGATTATGGCTATGATTCTCGAATACGCGACCTTATCATTCAAGGCTTTTTAGCTAGGTTGAAAGACGTAGGGATTATCGGCGCAACAAGCCAATATATGCTTGATATGGCCTATAATGCCGGTGCGGATGGGAACTGTCATGATAGTTTCAGTATCCGACATGAAAGCAAAGAATTTGTTTTCTTCTTTACCGCCTACCCAAAAGTACACTTTGTCTTTAACGATGCTGGAGACGTTATTTCTATGATTTATCCGCCATTTCAAGATGCAGATATGAAAGCAGCATATGGCAGAGGATGCGCGGACTATATCAAATTAAATGCAGAAGCATGTCATGCACTTGCTGAGCAGCATCAAAAAGAGGCTCTTTTAGCTAAGACGGCTGAAAAAATACGTGAGCAATATTGGGTTCATGAAGATGCTATAAAGTATTTCACTCGATTAAAATATGTCATTTACGTACCTTGGACCGCCATTTACTTCATGGCGTTAGCAGGGGTGGTATCCACCTTATCATATGACGTTTCACAGGGCTGGTGGCCTGAAGCATGGCGAGCAATTCAAAAGATATTTTTCTTCATCATTACTTATTTCGCAATGACTATGCCTTCAAATATCATTAACAGCTGGATTAAAGACGCAAACAATGACCTGACCTTAAAAAAACAAGAAGCGCTACTGGCTATTAATGCGGAAGGTAAATATGTGGATTTTGATCATCTTGACGAACTATTTCCAATGCCATTGGACGAAGAGATTAATGCAAAAAAAGAAAATAAAACACTCGTTTTGGTACGTGATATCGCTATCATATTTGGCGGACTAGAAATTGCAGTTTATATTTACGATGAGTATGTTTCTCCGTTTGTTTTTTAGTCGCTGCTTAAATAATATTTATAAAAATGGCAATTCAACCACTATTAATGGCTAAGTGTTAAAGGTGAGGTTAAGCGCATGATGGATAATTCGTTTTATTTACGCTGATAAAATAACTAAGAATAATCAACAGTCGATTTTTATCTACTTTTAGCACATGGTGGATTTAAAAGTAATGAGCGGTAAATTTACCGGCCATTACGTTAACATAAGGTGAATTATTCTTGTCCGGTATACCAATACTTAACAATATCCTCTGCCGGTTTACCGCGGATAGATTGAGAGGTGTTAGGGAAACCTTCAAAATTGGGAGTTAACGTGGGTGAAAGCCAATAGCCGGTATGAATATCGACGCTGTTAATCATAAAGGTATCTTGCTCTTCAATCGCTTGCATAATGCCTTCTATACCCACTGATTGCACAGAAAAGTCAGTGACAAAACTTTTTTGAATACAACTGACTTCAGTCCCGTCTTCTAAACTTCCTGGGGTACAGAAACCATCTTCTTTCCAGCCATTGAGAAAAAAGTCTTCACGACTTTGTACTTGAATAATAAGTGTTACTGGTAATTCTATATTTGACGTACCGTGCCAGCATGGTTGGTTAATATCACCACAATATATTTGCATATGCTGATTGGTCAGTGACTCAAAGGTTTTCTGCTTAATCAGTTCCGTTGTTAGCTTAGCATCTTCTTCGGCGTTAAATTGATTTCCGCAGCACTGTAACGCATTGATTAAAATACTATCTACTCTGGAAAATATTCGTTGATCATTAATTACAGTCCCTATTTGCCCCCAAGTAATATCGCCGTCAAAATTGGCTCTGATATCATCGATAATTTCGGCAAATCGCTCAATATAATATTCTTTTAATTCGTCGGTATGCAAGGTGAGCCACATCGCGTTCCAGTCAGCAGAAATACCTTTTATAGCTATTTTTTGGGCATGTTTTGCCTGAATAATCATATTGTTTTGATGGGCATCTAATATGATTTTAAGCTTGTCCAACGTGAGTTTCTCACCTTGCTCAACAATAATATCGCCATCGACATTGTTTTGAGTAAACTGCCAAGAAAAATAAATATCGATGTTGAGCAAACGTGCTTGCTCGACAATATATTCTATATATTTTTTAGGCGTATGATAATTAGCTTCGGCGACTACCCATGGTTCTTGGCTATCGTTCCACTGACCATAATTGTAAACCCAAACCCTTTGTGCACCAGAAGCATTCATTGCTTGTAATGCTTCAAGATACATTAATTTTACATATTCATCTCTGGAACAATTATCCCGTTGAGACTGGGATAGGCCATCATAAATCCAACTAGGGGAGTAGTCTTTAAAACTAATACCTCTGACTATATGGCTAGAAAGTTTACCTCTGGGGGAGAGGGTTTCAAATTTACCCTTATATGATTCAGGGTAGTCAGCAGAATGAGGATTGACGCATGAAGCCGTTACAGGTGACGTGGCTACAGGAGGCGTTGTTACTGGTGGTGGATTTGAGACGGTATCGCTACTATCACCTCCGCCACAGGCACTTAGGAGAAAAATAACAACGAATTGAATAAAATACTTGTTTGAGAAAAACATCCACAACCTCTAATAAATGATGTAATTAATAAATCACAGTAAAGGTTGTAAAAATATCCATATAAATTGCAACCCCACGACCCTATGCAATGCACTTAGGCTGGTAGCTTTGCGTCTATTAATTTTCATTAATAGTTGCCAGTTATTTCACGAGTCTACTGTAAGGTAAGATAAAATCAAGGTAATTTATACTCGTCATTAAAAGTAGTAGCTCTAGCGATTATAGAAATAAAAATTATGAAATAGATTATTATTTCTGGTTCAACTTCACAAACGAGGTTGAGCGGATGATTGATCATGTTGATATGTTAGTAGCCAGTAAAATGACAACGAAGCAATAAATGCCGTCAAAATAAACCATAGATAGGCATTCCGTATAGCTTTACCTGAGTTAAACGTATAAGTCTGTCAATATTTAGGAAACTTGTTACAATGCTATTTTTGATTTTAGGTGGTCTATGAATAACAGTAATGAGCCTCTACACGGCGTTAAACTCGAACAGATTCTAACCGAGTTGGAGAAGGAAGTTGGTTGGGATAAGATGGGGGAATTACTCAATATTCGTTGTTTCACTAATAAACCACGTCTTAAATCAAGTTTAAAATTTCTTCGTACAACCCCTTGGGCACGTAGTAGAGTTGAAATTTTATACCTAAAAACATTTTGTAGTAAGCATAAAGCAACGGGGAAAGTAATCAGGGGGATACTCTCTCAGAAAACAGCCGTATCAGAAACGACTTCCACCAAGCCCGCTCCCTTTGTTTGGCCAACATAGGACAATTAATAGACGTGATTTAAAGGATTCGACTATCACTGTTTACAGCGCTAATAAGCAAAGCAGTAACGAGATAATCTACCTTTATTTTGTCAGCGCGACTAAAGAGGTCCTATTCAGTATGTTGTTTTTGCGACAGTCCCGAAATATCAGGGATTGTCTGCCATCGCCAATAAGCCTGCGAGGTTAGGTCTTTGATTTATGACCATCGATATTTCCCTTAGCGTTTATGACTGACAAATTATCAGATTAGGATAAAAGTATATATCCTAATCTCGCATAAAAAACAAAGCATTAGAAAATTTATCGCTACGTTATCCCTACATTATAGCTGCTACCTTCCGCTTAACGCCCTGAGATCTTTAAAAAGCAATGCGCCACCATAAACCAAATAAACTCACATAACCTGTTGTGAAGTGAACGAGTTCACCTTGGTCAATCACCATTACTAATGGCGTAACTTGCACACCTAACGAGTTAGCTATGCGATTATTATCGTCGTTAATGACATTAAATTGATAACTTTCTATTTCCATATGTTTTTGTAGTGTCTTATTATCACCAGATTGCATGGCAATACTGTAAACAGGGTAATGCTGTGAAATAGTATCTATAGAAGGGCTAACAAAGGAACAAACTGGACACCAAGTCCCCCAAAAGTACACTAAGATGGGTTGTTCAAAACTTAGCTCCTTTAAATTAATGGTTTTATTATAGATTGTCTTTCCTTGTAGATCGGGCAGTGATTGTCGATCAATCCCCCAAGTTCGCCACGTATCTACAGCAAAACTCGTGATGAGAAAAACGATGACAATAAAAGAGATTTGTTTTAACCACGACTTCATTTATTGCCTCTCCTACAAGACTATTTTTTTAATTATTTTCACTTTTCGTTGAGAATAGTTTCCATTAAGACTAACTATTCTAATGTTTTCAATGCGAACTGAAAAGTCGTTAGCAATAAATAATTCTTAAGGCCAAATGGCAATTACTTGGAAGATTTGGTTTAACGGTACTTACGCCACAAAATTGACCTAATTTAGGTACAAAACCATCATAATAAATAGTCTGCTTCGCCGCTACAGCTGTCATTGAATGATCCTCTTATTTGTGACAACTCAGTTCAGTAGTAAGGAAATCCTAAATGATTGAATTTGAATTTGAATTTGAATTTTTTAAGTGGGATGTTAGTTTTACACAGTTAGTGCTAAAAAATAAAAACGACTTGAAACCTTGATATATGAAACAAAACCTTACAGTCTTTGCAGTTGTGTTGTTAGATTATAGAAAATTAAGTTAATAAGGAATCAGATCATGAATAAAATTTTTTTAATGGCTTTCATTGGAGCGGTGACGTTTTTAGCCGGTAGTGTCTGCGCAAAAGAGGTAAGTCTTGAAACGGGAGAAACATTTCGCCAGGGAAACCTCACCGTCACCTGCGGCCTAACCTTAACTGAGGATGTACCGCAGGCGCTCAAAAATTGTCAGTACTGGGACGATTTTAATAAAAAGTGCCTGTTTGAAAAAAAGACTTATACATACAAAAATCTCCAATGCGTTGAAGAATGTCAGTACTGGGAAGAGTTCAACAGCAGCTGTCATTATCAGACAAAGTGTTCTTTCGACTCAGGGCAGAAGTCGTTTGTGCGAACCAGATGCGATAAGTTTGACGACTTCAACAATACTTGTGTGAAAACAAATGATATAAAAATAGCGCAATGAAACAAGAAAAAGGCCTAGTTATCGGCATCAATATTTTTTATCAACCTAAAAAATTAATCCAGGGGAAACGTTATCGAGTCTGGGCTATGGCTACGTTGGGTAACTAATATTTCAATGCAATGTTGGTTGACGTACCATGTAGTACTTGATATTCCTAGGCCGCATTGTCGATTTTGAGGCCAAATGGACAATATTGGACTCAAACGGCAAAAATCGCTGAGCAATTTAATAAACGCTGACCATGGCCACTGAGGCAAATTGAAGTTCATTGGTTTTGCCAAGGTTCCGTCAGTGATCAGCTTCATTGCTGGCTACCCGTCGCGGGTTATCAAGACGTTAGGCGTCTAATGGCGGATCCAACCAGTTTAGGGGAATAAAAGCTATGAGGGAACTAATGAGTGAATTAATTAATAGGAAGTCTGCGTTTGCCTCCACTGTCAGGCGTCCTGTGACGCGCTTCTCTAAAGGGACCCGGTGTTTAGTATGCTGTGCCGTGCTGGTGTTTGCGCATCTTCCCGCTATGGTCTTTGCCCAATCAACGTGCTCTGGAATTCAAGTGAAAATTCCGAATATTAAAAATAGCACTGGGGTTGTAGCTTGTGCGCTTTTCGAATCTTCAGCAGGTTTCCCAACTGAATTTTTGCACTCAGCAACCAATATAATGATGATGAAAATTCGAGATACGCAGGCGCGTTGCAACTTTTTAGATATCCCGCCGGGAAGGTATGCGTTGGTTGTCATTCATGATAAAAATATGGACGGTAAGCTTGGCACTAACTTGCTAGGGGTCCCGACGGAAGGCTACGGTTTTTCAAGCGGTGCAAAAGCCTTGATGAGCGCGCCATCGTTTGAAACCGCCAGCTTTTCGTACGATGGGCAAAACCTTGATCTAACGATTAGATTGACTTATTGAGCGACCTTTCCATGAGTACCTAGGCATTGTTTCAATCAGGCAGGACCATTGAGAGTTTACTGTACCTAACAAATTATTGTAGCGTACATTTTACCTGCCACCCATTTTGGCTGTCGTAAAAACAGGCTTCGACTCAAATGCCCCTGAACTCGGCGTTAGATAGCAATGCAAGTTTTGAGGCAGGTCGCAGTATGATAACAAAGCGTGAAAATTAGAATCAAATTATGGCTAACCAAATTCATACTATTTTTCAAAACTTTTATAAAGTTGAAACACAGCTTATTGCTGTTCTTGATTTTCCACAGGAATGTTTTCTAGGATCTTCAAAATCGCGTGATTATTTCCTATTTTGGCTAGGTCGATGAGGTAGCTTTTTTCAAGTTCTTGCATTACTTGGCCTGCCAGTAATTCTTTGAGCCGTTGCTCTTCGTTATTGGCTATGGTGGTTTTTATGGCGGCAAAGTTATTCATGCTTTGGTCGTTGTTGTTTTCCATTCGTCGCACTCCCTTTGTAGTTGGTTAATTAAAGCATTAGCTTGCTTTTAGTAACCACCATAGGGGGATGACTTTTGGAATGCAAGTTTATACAGGGTTTGGATATTTTTAGCCTTGTTATTAATCATTTTTTAGCCACCGATTTTATTCAGGTGTTTGGTTTTTTATATCTTGAGAAAAAGGGGAAAAGGAAAAGAAGTCAGACCCTTTAAAAAACAATCAAAGCATTGTGTATACCCGGGTGATCAAGATAAAACTTCATTACTATCAATGAACAACAATATCAGTGTTTTATGCTGTTAAGTGACAGCAAGATGTCATCAAGTTAAGTTAAGTTAAGTATTCTTGCCTTCGTAAAATTAATCAACGGCGTGTCACTTTTGTAACCCTGTTATAACAAGTGGCTAAAGTACGCTTAGCCTCAGTACTTACGGCGGCTTTTAACATCAACTAAGCGAAATAAAACCGTTAAGCTTAATCCAAAGGCTCAACCATTGAGCTTAAATAAGTCATAAAAGCCTTACTGGCTTGAGAAACAGAATGATTTTTTTTCCACGCTAAACTCAATTTAAATTCAATTTTTGGCTCAAAGGGGATGGAGGTCATCTGCGGCTCGTTTTGTAAAATACGCGATAGACAAGTGGTAATACCAACGCCATTGCGAACCAATGACTTTTGCAGCTCAATCAGATTAGTTTCCATGCGAACATCTAATGCTAAGTGATGTTTTTTTGCATACTGACTAACCACTTCACGTAAGAAATATCCTTCATGAAATAACACCAGTGGCTGTTGGCAAAACTGTGCCAGTGATAGGGTTTGCTCAGCAGCTAGTAGGTGCGACTTTGCCATGCCGGCAACAACTTCCTCATTAATCAGCTCAGTGTAACGCAGTTGTGAATTTTCTAAATCACCACGTACTAAGGCTAAATCAAGTTCGCCGTTCAGCAACATTTTCTCCAGCGCTGCGGTACCTTGGTCAACCAAGTGTATTTTTATTTTTGGATGTTTTTGTTTAAATGCGGTCAATATTTTTGGGAAGTAGTAAGAGCCCATCATGGCTGAAACGCCAAAACGAATGGTGCCCCGTTCGAGATTTTTTAACTCTTCTAATTCTAATTCAACTTGTTTTACTTGGCTTAATAGTTGGGTTGACAGTTTATACAGCACTTCACCTTCAGCAGTTAATAAAGCGTTTTTTTCCGCACGGTTAATTAACTTTAGCCCAACTTCTTGTTCTAGCTTTTGAATGGCGATAGTTAATGCGGGTTGAGCAATACCTATTTTATGTGCTGCCCGCGTAAAGTTGCCTAGTACGGCTAATTGACAAAAATATTCAAGACGTTTCAAATTCATATGAGTAAGTGCTATAAGTAAAAGTTATGAAAAATATAATAACTATATATTATATTTATTTATGCTTTAAGGATAGAGTACAATCATAAATCAAACTATTACTGCAAAACAGTACATACAGGGTAATCCTATGAGCCAAAAATTAACTGCTTTTAACTGGCAAGATCCGATGTTTCTTGATAGTCAACTCACTGAAGAAGAGCGTATGATCCGCGACTCTGCCCATGACTATTGCCAAGAAAAACTTCAACCACGTGTGCTTGAAGCCAATAGACATGAACACTTTGATCGCGAAATAATGCGTGAGTTAGGTCAGTTAGGCTTATTAGGTGCTACTTTGCCCGCTCAATACGGTGGCAGTGAAGTTAATTATGTCAGCTATGGTTTAATTGCTCGTGAAGTAGAGCGCGTTGATAGTGGTTACCGCAGCGCGATGAGTGTGCAATCGTCATTGGTTATGCACCCGATCTATGCTTATGGCAGTGAAGAACAACGTATGAAGTATTTGCCTAAACTTGCTTCAGGTGAATGGGTTGGCTGTTTTGGTTTGACTGAGCCTAATTCAGGTAGCGATCCAGCTTCTATGACCACTCATGCTAAGAAAGTCGAGGGTGGTTATTGCGTAACGGGTAATAAAATGTGGATCACGAATTCACCTATCGCTGATGTTTTTGTTGTTTGGGCAAAACTTGAGGGTAAAATTCGTGGCTTTGTCCTTGAAAAAGGTATGGATGGTTTATCTGCGCCAAAAATTGAAGGTAAATTCTCTTTACGTGCTTCAATAACCGGCGAAATTGTTATGGATAATGTGTTTGTGCCTGCTGAAAATATGTTCCCTGAAATTACAGGTTTAGCTGGGCCTTTTGGTTGTTTAAATAAAGCGCGTTATGGTATTGCTTGGGGCTCATTAGGAGCGGCAGAGTTTTGCTTTAATTCAGCGAGAAACTACACCGCAGATCGCGAACAATTTGGTCGTCCTCTATCGGCCAATCAACTCATTCAAAAGAAACTTGCTGATATGCAAACTGAGATATCGCTTGGTTTACAGGGCTGCTTACAAATGGGTCGTTTAATGGATGCGGATCAATGTCCGGTTGAATTAATTTCATTAATGAAACGTAATAACTGTGGTAAGTCACTTGATATTGCTCGTGTTGCTCGTGATATGCACGGTGGCAATGGTATTAGTGATGAATATGGCGTAATTCGTCATATGATGAACCTAGAAGCAGTTAATACTTACGAAGGTACACATGATGTTCATGCGCTAATTTTAGGTCGTGCCATTACAGGCCTTCAGGCTTTTTGTTAATGATTAGCGCATAAATAACAAAAATAGCCGTGCTAAGCATATCAACTAGATAACAACGGCCACAGCATAAGTTAAGGGCATGTCAATGAGAGTTGGCATGCCCTTATTAATTTTATGACAATTAATACTGACCCATGCGCTTGCTGTTGATAGCATTTTTATTTATAAACATAAACATAAGCGGGCTATAAATAGGCAGTCACAATTAATTTGGAGATTTAGATGAAAGATTACCGTCAATTTTATATTAATGGTCAGTGGGTTAAGCCATTAGTAAAACAAGACTATGCTGTACTTAATCCGGCAACTGAACAAGAAATTGCAACCATTTCTTTAGGCTCAAGCCAAGATGTTGATGTAGCCGTTAGCGCTGCGAAAAATGCTTTTGCGACTTTTGGTTACAGCAGCGTAGAAGAACGTATTTCGTTACTAGAAGCGCTATTAAACCAGTACATGGATAACTATGACGCCATGGCTCATGCTATTTCATTGGAGATTGGCGCGCCTATCGACTTCTCTACCAAGGCACAAGCTTATGCGGGTAAAGCTCATATTGAATCAGCATTAGCCACACTAAAAGCTTTTGAATTTTCACGTATTGTCGGCAATGCTCAAATTATAAAAGAGCCTATTGGGGTTTGTGGTTTTATCACGCCTTGGAATTGGCCGATTAACCAAATCGTTTGTAAAGTAGCACCGGCACTAGCCACAGGTTGTACCATGATCCTTAAGCCAAGTGAAATTGCGCCTTTATCAGCGCAATTGTTTTCACAAATGATACATGATGCTGGTTATCCCGCAGGTGTGTATAACATGGTTAATGGTGACGGCGTGGGGGTTGGCTCAGCCATTTCTGCTCATAAAGATATCGATATGGTGTCATTTACCGGGTCAACTCGTGCGGGCATTGCCATTGCAAAATCGGCAGCGAATACCGTTAAGCGTGTAGTACAAGAGCTAGGGGGTAAATCACCGAACATTATTTTAGATGATGCTAATATCGATAAAGCGGTAACCCATGGTGTATTTCATTGCATGAGTAATACTGGTCAATCTTGTAACGCACCCACACGTATGTTGGTACCGGTAAGTAAATATCAACAAGCGGTTAGGGTAGCAAAAGCTGTTGCAGCAAAAATAAAGGTGGGTAACCCTGCTGAGCCGGGTAATCATATCGGCCCATTAGTAAGTGCCGTTCAGTTTGAAAAAGTGCAAGCCATGATCCAAGTGGGTATTGATGAAGGAGCAACATTGGTTGCTGGCGGGGTAGGCAAGCCTGAAGGTTTTGCAAGCGGTTACTTTACCCAAGCAACTATTTTTAGCGACGTCACTAATGATATGACTATTGCGCAAGAAGAAATTTTTGGCCCAGTGTTGGTAATGATCCCTTATGAAGATGAAGCCGACGCGATTAGCATCGCCAATGATACTCCTTATGGATTAGCCGCCTTTATTCAATCAGCAAGTCCTGAGCGAGCACAAAAAGTCGCTAGAAAATTGCGCGCAGGTATGATTTGTATCAATGGCGCTGCGCATGGTTTTAATTCACCCTTTGGCGGTTTTAAACAGTCGGGTAATGGCCGAGAGTGGGGCGAGTTTGGTTTTGATGATTTTCTGGAAACTAAATCAATCAGTAGCTAATTCATTGAATATCAACATCGCAAACACGCACATTATTCACTAAATATTATGCGTGTTGGTACAATAACAAGCAGGGTTTTATATTTTTTAATACTTATAAAACCCTGCTTTTTTTATTACCAGTAAACTATTTTTTGAGATACATTAACGGTTTTATTCCTGTACCTTTCAGCTAAATCTACGCATTTTTAGTTACCTCATCATCAAAAATAATTAATCATATACAAAGGCTTAATACGCAATGTTGCAAGTCGTTTTAATGCTGAGTTATTGATAAAACTTTCTGCTTTCACTTATGTTTTTTAATAGCATCTAAGCGTATTGATCTGTACTTATGTGTATTTAAACGCACTTAATAAGTCGATGGTGAAAAATACTATTAAAAATTTTGATCACTTTATTTGACAACACAAATGATAATGATTATCATTTGTGTTGTGGGTTATTCGCAAGAATGACAATAAAAGATGAGAGATTAATTACTGAATTAAAGGAGCTGTCGTGGAGATAAGTAAACAACGCGTTGTTACAGATATCAAAAATATAAAGGATTCGCAAATGGAAGATAAACAGTGGCAATCATTATTACAACTGGGCAATGAGTCCTTTCATCAACAAGAGTGGAGCCAAGCAGAGTTGTTTTATAGTGAAGCCTATAATTTATTGGCGTTATCTTATCATAATCATCCTATGTGCACCGAAACACTGATGGCCTGGATTTGCGCTTGTCATAATTTATCAGCCTTGTACGAGTCAACCAACCATTTGGAATTATCATTGAAATTCCTAACAGTTCCACATGAATATTTACTCAGTATAGCGAACTCAAAAAGCGCAGAAGAAGATGCAAAAGTTACCGCTTTTAATGGCCTTAGGCTAACCTTATCGCCTATTTTAATGTTCGCTAAAAAGCATCCAATCTGTGAGAACTGCCTAGAGAACTTTACCTCACTAAAAGGTTTATTAAAACAACATGCAGCAGTGATTCACTAACTAAAACAAGCTAGGTTTTATGGCCTGCTCAAGCTTTAATCTGTTAGATGAAAAATTTTTTAGAGGCATTAAAATAAGCAGTTTTTAAATGATATTAGCATTGCTATCAAGTGGTTATTGGTAGATTAAATCAGCCAATAAGTCACAGAATGTGATACTTAATGGCAGAATAGAATGAACGAATGAATGGACGAATGAACGAACGTTATATTTTTTTCCAACATATAGCTTGAAATTAGCACTGTAGTAAGGTGCAGATCAATAATGAACCTTTGTCATCTGCACTTTACCCATATTTGCTTTTGTTCTGTTATATTTTATTGAAAATTTAGTTAGGCTTACTGAGTTATAAACTTTTCAGCAGAGTTTATATGCTATAAAAATTTATTTATTTCGGCCTCGCTATATTCATTGCTTGAGCTATTTTTCTTACTGAACTGGTTTGAGAAAAATCCTCTAGCGCTACCGGTAATTTTTGTAGCCAATTAGGGTGCTGATCAATGGTACCTGGAATATTCACTTGTTCTGATATTTCTAAGGCATCTTCCAATGGAATGAGTTGAATATGGCTTGGCGAAGTGGCTAAATATTTTTGCACAGCAATGCTCAGTTCGCTATTCATCAGTGCGGGTTCAAGTGGTGGCGCTTTGCTCATATCGATTACTTGCAGATCGTCTAAAGCCGCAAGCAGGTTTTCGCGTTCACTGGCTCTTGCATCTCTATCAGCATGTCCGGCTTCATCATTAGGATAAAGCTTAAGTTGTTGACGCCACTGTAAATCTCGCCCTTGCCACCAACCCGTTAATGTTGCGGTGTCATGGGTGGCAACAGTTATCACTGATTGAGTAGGGAAATTTTCAGGACGTTTGAATAAACCAGACTCCCAGCGCTCAAAAAACAATACTTTGAAAGATAAAAGACCTGCATTTTGAATAGTTTCGCTAAATCCTTCAGGTACATTACCCAGGTCTTCGCCAATCACAACACAATGATTACGACGAGACTCTAAGGCGATCACCCGTAAAATATCATCCCAAGGAAAATTAATATAAACACCTTCATTTGCTGCCATGCCTGGCGCTACCCAATATTGCCGCATTAAGCCTAAGATATGATCAATACGTAAAGCACCGGCATATTGCATACTGCTACGAAGTGCTTTTACTAATGGCTGATAGCCCTGTTTTTGTAATGCGACAGGATTAATCGGCGTTAATCCCCAATTTTGTCCTAGCGGGTTCATACCATCGGGTGGTGCGCCGATTGCAGCACCAGCAACATAAAGTTCCTTATCAGACCAAACATCAAAGCCTGAGCCATCACAGCCCACAGCTAAGTCAAGATATAAGCCAATCGCCATATCTTTGTCGACTGTATATTGACTGACGGCACTCAATTGTTGATGTGCTATCCATTGTAAGAAACAAAAGTACTCAATGCGTGCAGCATGAGCAAGTTGAAATCTATAGACCTCTTCACTATCTGGATCTTGAAAGCTAGTTGGCCAATCTTGCCAACCATAAGCATTTTTATCCGCGATATTAAAATACTCATACAAAGTATCAAAGGTGGCAAAACGTTGTAATTTTTGACCATTTATTTGTTTAAAATGATCAAACTCGACTGACATTTTTTTATAACAATCGGTTTGATTAGCACTGGTATCGTAGTGATAAAAATCTTCGAACAACAACTCGGTGATTTCAAACTTAAGTTTTGCAACCGCAGAGTAATCAATCAAATCACTGGCTTTAGCATCGGTAATGTTTTGCTGAAAGGTTTTAGTTTTTACTTTTATTTGTGCAAGTTCACAGTGTTCAAAGTTGGCTACCTTGGTGACATCAATATAAAGTGGATTTAAAAAGCAACGACTTGATGGTGAATAAGGGCTACGATGAGCAGGATTGTGTTGATAAAGCGGATGCAATGGATTTAATCCAATAGCAGAGGCCTGTTGCTGCGCAGAGGTTTCAACCAGTTTAGCTAAATCAGTAAAGTCACCTATGCCCCAATTATTTTTACTGCGCAGTGAATACAACTGGGCAGTGTAGCCCCATATTTTATTCACTGAAGCTGCTTGAGCGCTGTAACAGTTTTTAGGTGCATAGATAAGTGGACAACTCGCTTGAACATCACCAAAACTTATCGTTAGTTGGTAATAACCTTGCTCAACCTTAGGTAAAATTAATAAATATTGGCGATATTGTGTTTCAGCTATTTTTTGCTCAGCAATAATTTGCATGTCGTCAACGTTAATAGAGCCTATGACTTCACTGGCTATTTTTTTCTCTACGCCACTCTCTACCCCACTCTCTATTTCACTGCCTACCTCAGGTGTGACCTTCCAATTAAGTAATAACTTGCCCATTTTAGGCAGACTTACTCTAATCACATGTTGTTGTTCTTCAAGTTTGGCAATATGAACAACAGGTAAAATATTAAGCCACTGACTTTGCTTTAAAGAATGGATTGATTCAGTTAATGACTTGTCATCCAATTCAAAACCCATTGCTTTTAACAACGCCCGTTTCGCTTGGTCTTTAGCATACACTTGATCGCCAAATGTCCCTGTGTAACTTGAGTGAAAACCCACTATATCGGCTAATTGTTCGATGAGACTCATGTAAACTCTCTTTTTTATCATGAAATAAAATTACATATTGTTGTAATTTTAACAATTTATAGTTTAGAATTACAGCGATAAAAGCTTTTTATAGTACTTTTTTAGCTGTTAACTTATTAAATGTAATTTTTTTACATAACTTTACAACAAAAATAAAGTTACACATAAGCAAAATAGTAAAATCACTTTAATGATGCTGGTTAGTTTTTATAATTGACTCGATTTATACTTTTCTATCATGGCGATATATAAATGACTATTGCAATCAACAACGCGCATTATGGGCAATTAGTTGTAAAAATTTAGCACTTAAATAAAGCGCAATCACTGATGTTAGATCAATTAGTGCATTATTTATGGAGAATAACAATGCTAACTAAGAAATTTTTTAAAACCAAAGATGAAACTGAAGTCACTTTTGAATTTAATAGAAGTGACGTAACAACAGCCGCGCTCGTTGGTGATTTTAATGACTGGCAAGCCATTGAAATGAAGTTTAATAAAAAAACACAGAGTTTTAAAACTAAGCTGAGATTACCTAAAGGGGGCATTTTTCATTTTCGTTATCTGTTAAATGCTACTGAGTGGGAAAATGATTATCAAGCTGACCAATACTTACCCAATGAATTTGGCAGTGAAAATAGTGTCGTAGTCACTACGCCTTAAAATGTAACTGAAACTATGGTTATGTTGGGCAAGTATTGAATAAAGCCTTTGTCTTTTATTTTATAAACGACGAACACTATTTTAATAGAATAAAAATAAAAATAAAAATAAAAAGCTAATGTCTACTTCAAGTTTAGCTTTTGATGATTCAACTTATAAGAAACTTTAATTTATTACTTTAATTAAGATGGCACTCTGTATAAATTAAACGATAGCCATCTGTATTAGGTTACTGGAGAAACATGGAACATTATAGAATGGAGCCCGGCAGTGTCTATCCAATAGGCGCAACTGTTACCGAGACTGGGGTTAATTTTGCTATCTTTTCAGCTCATGCTGAAAAAATTGAACTGTGTGTTTTTGACGAATATGGCAGCAAAGAATTAAAACGCTTTGTTTTACCCCAACGTGAACATGATATTTGGCATGGCTTTCTTAAAGGTGCTAAAGCCGGTTTAGTTTATGGTTATCGCGTTTATGGGCCTTATAATCCAGAGTTTGGTCATCGCTTTAATCATCATAAATTATTGTTAGATCCCTATGCAAAAGCATTAACAGGTAACTTTTCATGGTCAGAGCGTCACTTTGCTTATAATGTCAATGATCCTAAAAAAGATCTATCGTTTGATGCTAGAGATAATGCCGATGTAATGCTCAAAGCTGTGGTTACCGACGTTTCTGCAACGCTTGTACAAAGAAAGCCCATCGCGTGGAAAAACACTGTTATTTATGAAGGACATGTTAAAGGCCTAACGGCACTTAACCCGCAAGTACCTGAACACTTACGCGGTTCTTTTTTAGGTATTAGTCATCCGGCGATGATCGCTCATTATCGTGCTATTGGTATCACAACGATAGAATTACTACCGGTACAGCAATTCATTTCAGAGCAATTTTTAACGGACAAAAAATTGTCTAATTATTGGGGCTATAACTCACTGGCGTTTTTTGTGCCCCATCAAGATTACTTAAACCAACATCAAATACTTGATTTTCAACGCATGGTTGATGAACTGCATCAGGCGGGTTTTGAAGTGTTGATTGATGTGGTTTACAACCATACGTGTGAGGGGAATAGATTAGGGCCAACGCTAAGCTTTAGAGGCATAGATAACCTTTCTTACTATCGCTTAAATTCTGCTGAACCCCGATATTACATTAACGACACTGGCTGCGGTAATACCCTGAACATCAGTCATCCCCGTGTATTGCAAATGGTGATGGACAGTTTACGTTATTGGGTTCAGGTGATGGGTGTTGACGGCTTTAGATTTGATTTAGCCACTATTTTAGGGCGAGAGCTACATGGTTTTGATAAAAGTAATGGCTTTTTAGACGCTGTTTTACAAGATCCCATTCTCAATAGTGTAAAAATGATTGCCGAGCCATGGGATATTGGTCCCGGAGGCTACCAATTAGGTGGGTTTCCATCGCCGTGGTCTGAATGGAACGACCGTTATCGAGATACCATGAGACGTTATTGGCGAGGCGATAAAGGCTTATTGCCTGAGTTTGCCCGCAGAATTCATGGCTCAAGTGATATTTTTGAACACAGTGGTCGCCAACCCTTTGCCAGCATCAATTTTCTTTGCAGTCATGATGGTAATACGTTACGTGATTTAGTCAGTTATCAAGACCGCCATAATGAAGCCAACGGTGAAAAAAATCGCGATGGTCATTCCGATAATTTTGCCCATAATTACGGCATAGAAGGTGAAACGAGCGATGAGGCTATTTTGTCGCTGAGATTACGGCAAATAAAAAACATGATGGCAACACTTATGTTGTCTCAAGGCGTACCTATGCTACTGGCAGGAGATGAAATAGGGCGTAGTCAACAGGGCAATAACAATGCTTATTGCCAAGACAATGAAATAAATTGGTTAGATTGGGATGAAAACGCGCTTTATGCGCAAGAACTTAAATTATTTACCGCTAGCTTGGCTGAACTAAGAAAACGTTTTTCTATGTTAAGCCATGATCGTTTTATTCATAAAGATGATGAAAAATCTCCCGTGGATATCACCTGGTTCCATCCGTCAGGATTCGCCATGCAAAAAGATCATTGGCATTCTCATCATGCGGCAACATTAGGTTATTTGATACAAGAGAAAGCGCCAGATACGCCGGTTATTCTATGCCTTTTTCATGCCGGAGCAGAGCCGATAGAATTTCAATTGCCAGAGATTGATACCGTAAAACACTGGCAAGTTATGATTGATACAACGTCGAGCAGTGAGCAAGCAGAAGTACGAAATATACCGGCAGAACGACTGATTACCATGGCACCATTTTCAACAATTGTTTTATTAAATGATTGTTTATAAAAACAAATAGGATGTACGGATTGATGAATAAAAAAAATACCCAATGTGAAGTTACTGCATCAGATGGAAGTGTTCTGATGAATGAACACACCTTTTCAGAAGATTTAGCCCGACATTTTCATTTTTCATTAGGTCGTGACAAGATGCAAAAGTCTCACCTATACCTTTATAACGCGCTCGCGATCACCATTCGTGATCGTTTAGTTGCACAATGGCGAACCACCAGAGAATCTCGAGGTCATCAGCGCCGTGTGGGTTATATTTCATTAGAATTTTTAATGGGGCGCACACTTAATAACGCCATTTTGAATTTAGATTTAGATGATACCGTTCGTGATGCTTTAAAAGGTTATTGCTGTGATCTAGAAGATGTTGAACAAGCAGAACATGACGCTGGCCTAGGTAATGGTGGTTTAGGACGTTTAGCGGCCTGTTTCTTAGATAGCTGTGCAAGTTTGTCTTTACCCGTTATAGGCTACGGTATTCGTTATGAATACGGCATGTTCAATCAAGAAATTAAAAATGGCGCGCAAGTTGAGCATCCTGATAATTGGTTACGTAATGGTAATCCATGGGAAATTGCCGCACCTGAAAAAACCATCAGAGTTAAATTTTTTGGTCATGTTGATGTGATTAAAGAGCGCAATGGGCAACAGCATCGCCAATGGAATAATACCCAAGACGTGCTTGCCGTGCCTTATGATATGCCGATTCCAGGCTATCAAAATGGTATTGTTAATACCTTAAGACTATGGAAGTCTGAAGCGACAGATGAATTTGATTTAGATGAATTTAACGCTGGTAGTTATACTGAATCAGTCGCTAAAAAAAATCTAGCTGAACAAATCACTATGGTACTTTATCCAAATGACAGTAGTGAAAATGGTAAAGAACTGCGCCTAAGACAACAGTACTTTTTATCTTCAGCGTCTCTGCAAGATACCATTAATAGTTATGTTGAAAATTGTGGTGACAACTTTGATCAATTTGTTGCACTGAATAGTTTTCAACTCAACGATACCCATCCAAGCATTGCTGTCGCTGAATTAATGCGTATTTTGATGGATGACTATTTTATGTCATGGGATGACGCCTGGAATATTACCTCACAAACAATGGCCTACACCAATCATACGTTATTACCTGAAGCCTTAGAGAAGTGGCCTGTTAGTTTATTTGCTAAGTTAATTCCGCGTATTTTAGAAATTATTTATGAAATTAATGCCCGCTTTCTTCAACAGGTTGCTGTTGCATGGCCTGGAGATTCGAGTAAGCAACAAGCATTGTCATTAATTGAAGAAGGCCATGAACCACAGGTACGTATGGCACACTTAGCGATTGTGGGTAGTTATTCAGTTAATGGTGTGGCGGCTTTGCATACTAAACTGTTAAAAGCTGGATTATTTAATAACTTCTACCAACTTTGGCCTGAAAAATTCAACAATAAAACGAACGGTGTTACACCACGCCGTTGGTTATCTCATTGCAATACCAGTTTAGCTAAACTTATCTCAAGTAAAATTGATAAAGGCTGGGTTGTTGATTTTGCTCATGTGGTTCAATTAAGTAAATATGCTGAAGAGCATGCTTTTCAAGAAAAATGGCGCGCAAGTAAACAGGCCAATAAAGCCGTTTTAGCTGACTATGTAGAAAAAGCAACAGGCGTTAAGTTTGCTGTTGATATGATGTTTGATGTGCAAGTTAAACGTATTCATGAATACAAACGTCAACTACTGAATATTTTGCATGTTATTGGCTTGTATGATCGTATTCGTAAAGGCGATACCGCTGATATTACACCGCGTTGCGTACTTATTGGCGGTAAAGCGGCTCCAGGCTATGTGATGGCGAAGGAGATTATTAAACTGATTAATAATGTCGCTGACACCATCAATTTAGACCCTAAAGCCGCTAAGTACTTAAAAGTTGCTTTTGTACCGAATTACAATGTTTCTGCGATGGAAATTATTTGCCCTGCAACTGACTTGTCTGAGCAAATATCAACGGCAGGTAAAGAAGCCTCGGGTACAGGTAACATGAAGTTTATGATGAATGGTGCGCTAACTATAGGGACATTAGATGGCGCAAACATTGAAATTAGAGATGCCGTTGGCGCAGAAAACTTTTTCTTATTCGGCGCTCAAGCTCACGAAATTTCAGCTATTCGAGCAAATTATCAACCTAACGACATTATAGCTAATTCCGCCACGTTATCGGCGGTAATGCACTTGTTAGAAAGTGGTCACTTTAATTTATTTGAACCCTGTATTTTCGATTCAATTATTAATGCTATTCGTAATCCAGATGATATGTGGTTAACCGCTTATGATTTTGACAGTTATTTTCAAGCTCAACGCCTTGTTGATAAAGCTTATAGCGATCAAAAATTGTGGACCAAAATGAGTATTTTAAACACTGCGGCTAGTGGTGTGTTTTCGAGCGATCATACGATCAGGCAGTATCGAGATGAAATATGGAAGCTTTAGTAATTTACTTACTTAAAAAGTAAAACGCTATTTCTTGAACGTTAATTAATGTTTATAAAGGATAAGTTATGCCCAATAATGTAGAAAGAAGAATAAGTAATTTAACAAAAGAGACTTATGCGTTGATTTTGGCGGGGGGCCGAGGTTCAAGATTGTATGAATTAACAGACAAAAGAGCTAAGCCGGCAACATTTTTTGGTGGTAAATTTAGGATCATAGACTTTCCTTTATCTAACTGTATTAATTCAGGCATTAGGCGCGTTGGTATTGCAACTCAATATAAATCACACTCGCTGATTCGTCATATCAGCCGTGGCTGGGGACACTTTAAAAAAGAATTAGGTGAGTCAATTGAAATTTTACCGGCATCACAGCAAAAGGGTGATGGTTGGTATCTAGGCACGGCAGATGCTGTTTTTCAAAACATTGATATCATCAGGCATGAATTGCCAAAATACGTGATGATTTTATCAGGTGATCATGTTTATCGTATGGATTATGGTCCATTACTGGCGCAGCATGTTGCTAATGAAGCTGATATGACGGTTTGTTGTATTGAAACCTCGGTTGAAGAAGCGGCGGGTCAGTTCGGTGTAATGACCGTTGATGAAGACAGTCGTGTTTGTCGATTTGATGAAAAACCGGCCAATCCATCTGAAGTGCCTGGTAAACCTGGTGTTACATTAGCATCAATGGGTAACTATGTTTTTAATACTGAATTCTTATTTGAGCAACTAGAAAAAGATGCCGCAGAAGCAGGCTCAAGTGGCGATTTTGGTAATGACATTATTCCTAAAATAATCAAATCTCATCGGGTATTTGCTTTTCCATTTAAAGACCCTGATAGTGAAAAACAACCTTACTGGCGTGACGTAGGTACTTTAGATTCTTTCTGGGAAGCTAATATGGAATTAGTTGAGCCTGAGCCGCAACTTAATATGTACGATGAAAACTGGCCTATCTGGACTTTTCAAGAACAAACCGCCCCAGCAAAATTTGTTTTTGACCAAGACAATCGTCGCGGTATAGCGATTGACTCTACAGTATCTGGCGGCGTTGTTGTCTCGGGTTCTACAGTGAAACGCTCTTTATTATTTTCAAAAGTAAGAGTTAACTCTTATTGTGATATTGATGAAGCAGTTGTTTTACCTGGGGTTATTATTAATCGTAACAGTAAAATTAAAAAAGCCATTATCGATCGAAGCTGTGTTATTCCAGAAGGCATGGAAATTGGCATAAATCATGATGATGACCGTGCCAATGGCTTCAGGGTTACTAATAAAGGCGTGGTTTTAGTCACTAGAGATATGCTTGAAAAACTAGAGAAGCATACTAACTAGTTAGTGATAAGCATGATTAATTTAACGGGTAATTTCGAACATCGATGAAATTACCTAAGTTATTATCAATTTTACTTAACTTTTATAGCAGTTTACAAAGGTTAGTTTGTCATGAACTATCGTGAGTAAATCTTTAGGTTTTATCTTGATTAATTACAATTAATCTCTTGTTTTTAATGATTTATTTTAAAGTCATAAAATCTAGCTTGGTAAAAGTAATCACATAAAGAGTTAACGATATACTAGGAAGACACAATGGATAACCTAGCAAAAAGCTTGTTAGATAACGAATCGGTTAAAGCAATAGTTAATCTGCAACATCAAGATGTTTTTTCTGTCTTAGGTATGCATAATCACCCAACAGTGAGTGGGTTAATTGTGCGAGCTTTTCTACCTGAAGCACTCAGTGTCGAGGTAATCGATAGCAAAAATAATAAATTGGTGGCAACACTCAATAGAGTTGATCAAGCTGGACTTTTTGAAGGAAAATTAGGTCGAAGAAGAAATACATTTGATTATCGTTTACGCGTTTATTATAAAAATGAAAGCATTATTGTCGATGACCCATATCGTTATCCCTCTTTATTAACGCATCAAGACTTATACCTTTTTTGTGAAGGTACTGACGAACAAACCTATCAATGGATGGGCTCGCATGAAGTGACAGTAGATAATGTCCAAGGAACGCATTTTGTTTTGTGGGCGCCTAACGCGTCTCGTGTTTCTGTAGTGGGCGACTTTAACTTTTGGGATGGTCGACGTCATGTTATGCGCAAACATCTAAGCTCTGGCGTTTGGGAAATATTTCTCCCTAATGTTGCTGCTAGTGCCAGTTATAAATACGAAATAGCCGATCAAAACTTTCAAATTCAACCTTTAAAAGCCGACCCCTATACGTTTTCTATGCAACTTGCCCCTGAAACTGCGTCTAAAGTGATGCAAAATAGTGACTATCAATGGCAAGACCAGCAGTGGATAAATGAACGCGACACGTCATCTAATCAATATAATGGCGCGGTTTCTATTTACGAAGTGCATTTAGGCTCTTGGAAAAGAAACCAAGAAAATAATGCGGATCATATTCACGCGCCAAGTTATTTAACTTACCGTGAATTAGCTGAGCAATTAGTCCCTTATGCCGTAGAAATGGGCTTTACCCATCTGCAACTTATGCCGGTAAGTGAATACCCTTTTGACGGTTCATGGGGTTATCAACCGATTGGACTTTTCGCACCTACGGCACGTTTTGGTAGTAGCGATGACTTTAAATTTTTTGTTGATTGTTGTCACCGCGCCGGTATTGGTTTGCTACTAGATTGGGTACCGGGACATTTTCCAACGGATAAGCATGGCACGGGTAACTTTGATGGCACTTGTCTTTATGAACACGAAGATGTTCGCAAAGGTTTTCATCCCGATTGGCAAACCCTTATTTATAACTATGGTCGCGCAGAAGTACAAAGCTATTTGATCAGTAATGCTATTTATTGGTTAGACCAATTTCATATTGATGGCTTACGCGTTGATGCCGTTGCCTCTATGTTGTATTTAGATTACAGCCGAGAAGCGGGCGAGTGGTTACCTAATATTCATGGCGGCCGAGAAAACTTAGAAGCGATTGAATTATTACAACAGGTTAATACTCGCTCTTATGCAAAACATCCCGGTGTTATGATGATTGCTGAAGAATCAACCGCTTGGCCCGGTGTCTCTAAACCGGTTGACGCTGGTGGTTTAGGCTTTGGCTTTAAATGGAACATGGGCTGGATGAATGACACGTTAAAATTTATGGCGCGTGATCCCATTCATCGCCAACATCATCACAGCGAAATGACCTTCGGTTTAGTTTACAGTTTTAGTGAAAACTTTGTTTTGCCTATTAGTCATGATGAAGTCGTGCATGGTAAGGGTTCACTACTCAATAAAATGCCGGGGGATGATTGGCAAAAGTTTGCCAACTTACGCGCCTATTACGGCTTTATGTGGACTCATCCCGGGAAAAAGTTATTGTTTATGGGCTGTGAATTTGCTCAACGTGAAGAATGGAATCATGACCAAAGTTTAGATTGGCATTTACTTGAGCATGCTAATCATAAAGGCGTACAAACGCTGATTAAAGATCTTAATCACACTTATCGAAATATCCCAGCGTTACATGAGCTTGACTGCGATAATAGTGGTTTTGAGTGGCTAGACTCACAAAATAATAAACAATCAATATTGATTTATTTAAGAAAAGGGCAAGCAGGCACTGCACCCGCTTTGGTTGTGGTTAATTTGACACCCAGCAGTTACGAAAATTTTTGTGTCGGTGTGCCTTTGTCAGGTTTTTATCGAGAATGTTTAAATACTGACAGTAGCAACTATGGCGGTAGTAATATCGGCAATGGCGGCGGTGTTTACTCGGTAAATGAGCCTTACGCAGGTCAAGAAAACCTACTTATTATGTCTGTTCCTCCTTTAGCGACCATGATTTTTGAATGGCAAGCAAAAGACTAAGTTGCCGTCATAAATAGATCGCCAGCTAGCATTATCTTTCTAGTGATTAGGAGTGATAATGCGGCGTTGGGCAAGTGTTTTGTAGATCGGACTTCAGTCCGTCAACCGTTAAGCAGGCCATTAATATGCTGGGCCAAAAAAAATTACAGCGTTTTTTTAACCAGATTTTTCGACCAGCATTGATAGCAGAGCAGTTAAATTTATTTAACCTGATGGACTGAAGTTCAACCTACAGGTGATTCTAGTCAAAGACAGATTATTTTTAAGGGTAAGTTATGACCACTGAGCAAGTGAAGCAAGTGCAGCAAAGCAAGCAAATAAAGACTCAAGCATTTACCGATCAAAAACCTGGTACTTCGGGCTTAAGAAAGAAAGTGACGCAGTTCCAGCAAACAGGTTACTTGGAAAACTTTGTGCAAGCGGTTTTTAATACCATTGCGCCTTGTGCCGGCAAAAAATTGGTATTAGGCGGAGATGGACGATTTTATAACCGTGAAGCGATACAAGTGATTATTCGCATGGCGGTTGCCAATGGCTTTACTCATATTTTGGTCGGTCAGGGTGGCATATTATCAACACCGGCAGCCTCTTGTGTGATCAGAAAAAACCAAGCCTGCGGTGGTATTATTTTATCCGCTAGTCATAACCCTGGAGGACCAGATGAAGACTTTGGGATTAAATTCAATGGCGAAAATGGTGGACCTGCGCCTGAAAAATTAACCGAGGCAATTTTTCAACAAACCTTATCTATGGAGCAATACCTGAGTATTGACGCTAATGATGTTGAACTTGACCAACTCGGTACAGTGCAAATAGCAGAGTGTAAAATTGATATTATTGATCCCGTTAATGATTATGCCAATTTGATGGAGTCGATGTTTGATTTTACGGCTATGAAGCACTTGCTTGCACAAGGCGATTTTCGTCTATGTTTCGATGCTATGCATGCGGTTAACGGCCCTTATGCCAAAGAAATACTTGAAAAACGCTTAGGTGCGCCAGCTGGTTCTGTCATTAATGGTGTGCCATTAACCGACTTTGGTGGCGGTCATCCTGATCCTAACCTAGTGCATGCTCATGAGCTTGTGGCTTTATTATATGGAGATGATCCCTTTGATTTTGGCGCCGCCTCAGATGGTGATGGCGATCGCAATATGGTATTGGGTAAGCAGTTTTATATTAATCCGTGCGATAGTTTGGCGATATTAACCGCCAATGCTGATTTAATACCGGCTTACGCTGAAGGTATTGCCGGTGTTGCTCGTTCAATGCCAACCAGCAGAGCGGTTGATCGAGTCGCCAAAGCGATGAATATACCCTGTTATGAAACACCAACCGGTTGGAAGTTCTTCGGTAATTTATTAGATGCCGGTAAAATCACCCTATGTGGCGAAGAAAGCTTCGGTACGGGTTCTGATCATATCAGAGAAAAAGATGGTTTATGGGCGGTATTGTTTTGGCTTAACTTAATCGCCGTAAAAAAACAGCCGGTCAGTGAAATTGTTAAAAACCATTGGTTGCAATATGGCCGTGATTATTTTACTCGCCATGATTATGAAGCCGTTGACAGTGACAATGCGCATGAAATGATCAGCCAACTTAAAGCCAAAATTGCAGATTTACCTGGTCAGGTATTTGCGGGTGTTAAAATAACATCAGCAGACGATTTTCAATATATCGACCCCGTCGATAAGAGTAAAACTACTGAACAAGGCGTTCGACTTTATTTAGACAATGGTGGACGTATTGTTTTCAGGCTTTCAGGTACAGGTACGCAAGGAGCCACGTTAAGAGTTTATTTAGATTGTTACCAGCAGGATCCAGCGCTGTTAGCACAAGAAACACAGCAAGCCCTTAGTGAGTTAATTCAAGTAGCAGAAACGGTAGCAGGCATTAAACAATTTACCGGCAGAGAAAAGCCTGACGTGATCACATAACGCTGATGATGTGCTTGCAATTGCCTACTAAAATTAGCTTTATCATTAGTGTGTTAGCCTATTTTTTAAGTATAGAGTTATAAGCATACTGCTGAAAAAAAACCAACAATATAAGAACAAATGAAAGGTATTGAAATGAAAATATTAATGGCGGCGGCAGAGAATGACGCTTTACCGCGCGGAAAAGTTGGTGGTATTGGTGACGTAGTTCGAGATATTCCACTCGCTTTAGCCAAAATAGGTCAAGAGGTTGATGTGGTCATGCCAGGTTATGGTAGTTTTTCTAAGCTTGCCGGTGCCCAACATGTGACAGCATTAGAGGTTATGTTTGGTGGGCAAGCGCAAAGCGTTGATATTTTCAAGATTTCATTAACACCATCGCCAACGACTTCGTCAGGCACTTTATCAGGCTCTTTATCAGACACGTCAGCAAAAAAAGTGACGCAATGGGTGATTGAACATCCTTTGTTTGCCATTGGTGGCATAGGTGAAATTTACTGTGATGACCCCAGTAATCGACCTTTTGCGTCTGACGCCAGCAAGTTTGCCTTATTTAGCGCAGCGGTGGCTAAAGCGGTTATCAGTGATGTTTTTGGTAAAATTGATGTAATACACTTACACGACTGGCATACCGCTATGGTGTCAGTATTGCGCGCATACGATCCCCAATATCAAGCCTTAAAAGCCATTAAAACTGTTTACACCATTCACAATATAGCACTGCAAGGTATTAGACCCCTTGATGGCGATGAATCATCATTAAAGGCTTGGTTTCCTGACTTAGCTTTCGATGAAAACCAAATCAAAGATCCTAGATACCACAACTGTTATAACCCGATGCGTTCTGGCATTAACCTGTCAGATAAAGTCCATGCAGTGTCACCTACTTACGCCAAAGAAATATTATTACCCAGCAATGACCAACAGGGATATTATGGCGGTGAAGGTTTAGAAAATGACTTGCGCCATGCCGCTGCTACAGGACGCTTGCACGGTATATTGAATGGTTGCGAATACCCAGATAAAGTCAATGTTCGCCTTAACATAAAAGATTTAATAACGCTTTGCGAACAGGAAGTTATGCAGTGGCTAGCCGATAAGCCTTTAGTTGATAACGCACATTTAATCGCGATAACGCGCTTAAAACAACTGGCCGCGAAAAAGCCTAAAAAACCACCTTTAGTGTTAACGTCAGTTGGACGCATTACCGATCAAAAGGTACGGCTTTTTCAACAAGTCATGGCCAATGGCGAAACCGCGTTAGAGCAGTTATTAACACACTTGTCTGATCAGGGTGTTTTTATCTTATTAGGCAGTGGCGATAATAAGCTAGAAGCGTTTTTAGCCCAGGTAGCCTCGAAGCATAGTAATTTTATTTTCTTAAAAGGCTACTCAGAAGCGTTATCAATCAGTATGTATAATTCTGGCGATTTATTCTTAATGCCAAGTTCATTTGAACCTTGTGGTATCAGTCAAATGTTGGCAATGCGAGCAGGACAAGCCTGTTTAGCGCACAGCGTAGGTGGCTTGAGTGACACAATAACCGATAATAAAAACGGTTTTACCTTCAATGGCGATAATCCGCTACAACAAGCTGAAAATATGCTCAGCCGTTTTCAGTCGGCATTAGCAATAAAACAAAAAAGCCCAAAAAGTTGGACTAAAATATCAACCAATGCTTTTAAATCAAGATACTTGTGGAGTGATGTTGCACACGACTACCTTAAACATTTATACCGTAATTAAGCCTGTTATTGCGCTTTAATCTGCTTTCTTTGCTTAGCGCTGAAACGCTATAGTGAAGGGGGTCTATATTATATACATAGTCACTTCACTCAGTGCTTTCAGTGGCAATAGGTTAAAGCACCTCATGTCAGCTAAATTTTTTCAAGGGTTTTAGTTTTAGCGACGAGTTATGGGATAAGAAGGGCATTCAGCTGATATTTTATAAATTTCATCGATAAATTCGCTACTTAGTCTATTTTTCGCGTAATATTTTCGTTAAGTCGACACACTTAACTTCTGAGCTTAATTCAGACTCATGAACGAGAAATAATATGCTAAAAAAATGCTCCCCATTACTTTTTTCACTCCTGATCAGCTTTGTTTGCTCGTTTACACTTTTAGCCAATAGTGCCGAACAGATGTGGCCTGGCAGTGAATATGACCACTCAATACCAACTTTCTCAGACGTTTTAGGCTATGACGTTGGCGAAAAAATCACTCATTATGGTGATATGCTGCGCTACTTTGAAGCGCTTGAACGTGCAGCGCCCAAGCAAATTAAATTATTTGAATACGGCCGTACATGGGAAGGGCGTAAGCTTATTTATGTCGCTATTGGTAAAAGTGATGTTATTGATAATTTAGATGATTTTGCCAATAAAATGCAAAAGCTTTCTGATCCACGTATCACCGATAAAGAGGCGGCGAAACAGTTAATTGCTCAACTGCCTGCTTCAGTATGGTTAGGCTATGGCGTTCATGGCAATGAAATTAGTAGCACGGATGCGGCGATGATGACCGCTTATCATTTATTAGCCGCGCCCAATGAAGCGACTAATCGTAAAATTTTAAAAAACACCCTCGTTTTTATTGATCCTTTACAAAATCCAGATGGGCGCAGCCGATTTACCAGTCGCTATTACGCCACGGTAGGCATGGAACACAGTGCCGACAGATTAAGCGCTGAGCATAACGAACCTTGGCCAAGCGGCCGTTCAAACCATTATCTATTTGACATGAACAGAGATTGGTTAGCGATAACACAACCTGAAACCGCAGGCCGTATTCGTGTGATGAATCATTATCGGCCATTAGTGGTGATTGATTTACATGAAATGGGCGGTGACAGCAGTTATTACTTTTCACCCGCAGCACAGCCTTTTAACCCGCACATGACGCAAACTCAAATTGATAACATGACCGCTATTGGTAAAAACCATGGCAAACATTTCGACCGTCTAGGTTTTGATTATTTTACTCGTGAAGTTTTTGATGCTTTTTATCCAGGTTATGGTGATAGTTGGCCAACATTTTATGGTGCATCTGCGTCAACCTATGAGGTTTCTTCTGCAAGAGGTGAGATCTTTAAAAAGCAGACCGGTGAAACGTTAACCTATAAAGATACCGTTCAACGACATTTTGTTGCTTCAATTTCTACAGCGGAAGGTGTTGCTGACCGTCACGATAAATTACTTAATGACTATTACCATTATCAAACCAGCGCGATTGCAGCCGGTAAAAAAAATAAAAAAGAACGGGTCTATATTTTACCTAACCGCAGAAACGTCGCAGGAGGTCATCGCCTTGCAACACTGATGGCGCAGCACGGCGTTGAAGTAAAACAAGCCGATAATGCCTTTAAACAATGTGGTAAAAGCTATCAAGCCGGTGCTTATTTTATTGATACGGCTCAGCCTAAAGGTCGTTTTGTTACCACCACCTTTACTAAGCAAGTTGATATGGCACCGGCATTTGTTAAAGAGCAAGAGCGTCGACGCGCCAGAAAATTAGCCGATGAAATCTATGATGTGACGGGTTGGTCATTACCGCTAATGTTCGATGTTGATGTTGACGCCTGTTCAAAAGCCGTGAAAGTAGCTAGCCATAGAGTTAAAAGTGATGATTCACTTATCGGCAAGGTGATTAATCCTGACGCTAGCGTTGCCTATTTAGTGTCTTGGGGTGATATGGCCGCCGGTCGATTTTTAACTGCAGCACTGCAGCAAAACATTGTTGTTAAAAGCGCGGATAAAGCTTTTACCTTAGCTGAAAAAAAATACAATGCCGGTACATTGATCATCGAAAAACGTAGTAATGACGAAGACTTAGCGATGAAAGTGATGAAAATAGCCAAAGCTTCAGGCGCACAAGTGCAAGGGGTTAATTCAAGTTGGGTTACTCAAGGCCCCAGTTTTGGTAGTAGCAATACCGTTACCATGACAGCACCCAATATTGCGATGGCATGGGACGAACCCGTGAGTTCGCTAAGTGCAGGTAATACTCGCTTCGTTATTGAACGTCAGTTTAATTACCCCGTAACGGCAATACGTACCAACACGCTTAAAAGTGCCAATCTATCAAATTACCAAGTGCTTATTTTACCCTCGGGTGACTATAAAGAGTTGCTGGGCATCAGTGGCGCTGAAAATATCAAGCAATGGGTAAAGCGTGGTGGCGTATTGATCACACTGGGTAGTGCAACGCAATTTGCTGCAGAGCATGATATTGCCTTGTTAGATGTCAAAAGAGAGCGCGCGTTTAAAGACATTAAAGATGATAAATCAAAAGCAGCTAAAGAGGTTAAAGAAGTTGAAGGCGAGTCTATGGTTGACGGGCAGTTATTTACCACTAAAAAGGCGCTAGTGTCAGCCAGTGAAAATCCAAAAGAAAAACCTGACTTTGTTGCCGGCGTTTTGGCTAATATTGAAGTTGATCAAGAACATTGGCTAACGGCTGGGGTACATAACAAGCTGACCGCTATTGCCTATGGCAGCGATATCTATGCGCCGATAAAACTAGCGTCAGGTAAAAACCTTGCTTGGTTTACTGATGCAGAAAATGTTTTAGCAAGTGGTTATTTATGGGCAGAAAATAAAAAGCAATTGGCTTATAAACCTTACCTTATTCATCAACCTATGGAACAAGGCATGGTGATCGCTTTTACCCAAGACCCCACCACTAGAGCCTATTTAGATGGGCTAAATATTATGCTAATGAATACTATTTTCAGAGCCGCAGCCCACGCTAGGCCATTGAGGTAACAGCTAAGCTAATGGGTTTTATAGCGAGTGCAGCTATACAACCCATATATTTGCCCCTTAGCGAGGTTAAGTAGGGCTTATAAAAATATCAACAGCCTGTATTCAAGTACATTTTATTAAAGCGACGAAAGTCGCTTTTTTTTACCCTGAGTTTTTCGTTATATTACCTGCTATACACTTGAGTCAGTCACTCAGTTTCAAGTTATAAATATTTGTTTAAAACTTGAAACTGCCGGCCTTTATTCTGCAGCATAATTGTTAATCAGTAATTAATTACTGATTAACTTTAAACGATTACTCTATGTAAACAACGCCTAGTGTAGAAGCCAAATAAAGATCGAAACATAAATTCCATGCAAGCCTATTCATACCAGTGAGTAAAATGGGCTTTTGTGAATAAAGATAGAAACAAATTTGGCAGTAAATTTTATTGATTAAAAAAGCACCGAAAACACTCTAAATAAAGTTGAAACCTGACTTATTGGTAAGCTAAGGGGGAAGTTAGTAACTTGTTAACCCTAACGTTGCTTCAAGCTCATTATAGTCGTTCATATTCAATTTTTAAAAGTTACCTAAGAATTCATTTTCTGGGGTGAACTGAACTTAATAAATAGTCCGCATCGTCACCAAAGTTCAAATTAAGTTTTATCAATGGTTTTTAAAATAGAAGCTCATTCCTAAGGAGCTAACTGATCCATAGTCAGTTAGACGTTAGTACCCAAAATAATGTAGTCTCTAAGGTTACTTCTAAATTCAATTATTTTATATTCCCACTTTATAGATAGTTGTATTAGGGTTACCATTTTTCAGACCAAGGTCTTAAATCAATTTCATGCGTCCATGCTGTCCGTGCTTGTTTATGAAGATTGAGATAGTTTTTAGCTATTTCCATCGGGGCTAACAGTGCATCATTTTCAAGCATCTGGTCAACATTAGGTAAATTTTCACGAATAAACGTTGAGTTAATAGGACCGTCAATAATGCTATGGATAACATGAATGTTACTTGGTCCAAGCTCCCTAGCCATAGATTGCGCCAGTGCTCGCAGCGCAAATTTAGCGCCAGAGAAAGCAGAAAAACCCTCGCTGCCTCGCATACTGGCGGTAGCTCCTGTAAATATAATTGTGCCGCGCTTACGTAACAACATGCGTTTTGACACTTCTCTGCCCGTTAAGAAGCCAGCAAAACAAGCCATTTCCCAAACCTTACGGTAAACTTGACTGGTGGTTTCAGTAATGGAAAAACGTACATTAGCACCAATATTGAATACAACGACTTCAATAGGCCCAATTTCACTTTCTATTTTTTCTATCATCTCAACCATTTGAGTTTCATCTCTGGCGTCAACACCAAAAGGATAGGCTTCACCTCCTTGATTAATAATTTCGTCAGCTAAGGAATGCAGTTTGTCGATATGCCTAGGTCGTCTTACAATACATGCCTTGAAGCCATCAGCGGCAAAGGTTTTTGCTATTGCGGCACCTGTATCATCTCCGGCACCCACCACCAAACAAACAGCTTTTTTGGAATTATTTTTCATCTTGTGTTTGCCTTTTTATCTCTTGTTCTACTTGGCTCAGGCGTTCTTTACCAAAGAAGATTTGCTTACCGACAAATATAGTTGGGATACCAAAAGCACCTCGTGCCACCGCACTTTTAGTATTAGCGACTAATAAAGCTTTTGTATCTTTACTATTTGCTCTTAAAGTAAGATCTGCAAAATCGTAGCCTGATTGTATGAGTATTTTGGCGGCCACTTCAGGATCATTCATGTTAGCTGACTTCTCCCAAATGTGATGCAGAGCAGTATCAATAAATTTCTTTAGCTCTGCTGTACCTTTAAGGCTTTCTGCTGCCGCACAGCGCATTAAAAATAGGGTGTTGATAGGAAAATGTTGATTAAAAGCAAAGTCGGTTAGATTATGCTCTTGAATAAAACGTTGGATTTCCAATCGCTCGTAAGCGATTTTATTTTTAACACCAGCAAAAGCTTCAAAAGGGGCTTTGTTACCGGTTTCTTTAAAGATGCCTCCTAATAAGCAGGGAACATAGTTAAAGCTTGCACCCGTATTTAACTCTATATTGGGGAGCATTTTATGTACGAAATACGCGTTAGGACTAGCTAGGTCAAAAATAAAATCTATTTGCATTTTTTCATCCTCATTTCTCTTTGTCATCATTGACTATTTAGAACTCGGTTAATATTTTGTGGTGCAGTTATTACTTAATCAAAAATTCAACTTTATTTGCCACTCCGTCCCATTTATCTGCATCTGAAGGTGCTGACTTTTGTTCTGAAATAACGGGCCATGTCTGGCTTAATTCTGTATTTATTTCAATAAAATGTTTTTGGTTATCCGGTAAATCATCATCACTGTATATCGCACCCACAGGGCATTCAGGTTCACACATTGCACAATCAATACACTCATCAGGGTTGATGACCAAAAAATTTTCACCTTCATGAAAACAATCAACAGGGCAAACTGAAACACAATCGGTATGTTTACAATTAATACAATTGTCAGTTACATAAAATGCCATATTATTTCCTTTTTTTATTCCATGAATTACTTTTCAACAAACGAACGTTCAATAACATAATCTGAGACATCACCTGTGTGTGCTGATGCTTTAAACCCTAAGTTATCAAGTATTTTGCATGTATCTTTGAGCATACTAGGGCTGCCACAAATCATGGCACGATCAGTTTCTGAATTTAACGGCTCTAGACCTACATCACTACAGAGCTTACCGTTAGTGATAAGATCAGTTAAACGTCCTTGGTTTTTAAATGATTCTCGTGTAACTGTAGGATAATAAATCAGTTTTTCTTTAACCATGTCACCAATATATTCATCTTCAGTTAGCTCTGTAAGCAGGTAATCATAATAAGCAAGTTCACTGACATAACGAACTCCATGAACGAGAATTATTTTGTCAAAACGCTCAAAGGTTTCAAAGTCTCTAATAATGCTCATAAAAGGGGCTAATCCAGTGCCGGTTGCAAATAAATATAAATTTTTTGCCGGTGTTAGGTCATGTATCACCAAAGTGACAACAGGTTTCATACCGAGCAGAATTGAATCATTTTTTTGTAAATGCTGTAGTCGAGAGGTTAAAGGTCCGTTAGGTACTTTAATGCTTAAAAACTCTAAGTGTTCCGCATAATTAGCACTTGCTATACTGTAGGCTCTCATTAAAGGTTTACCTTCAACTTCTAATCCGAGCATGACAAAGTGACCATTATGAAATTTTAAACCTTCCGGTCTTGTTGTTTTAAAACTAAATAACGTGTCATTCCAGTGTGTTACTTCAAGTACTTCTTGCTTATAAAAAGCCATCGTAATTCCCTATATTAAGCTATTGATAATTTTTCTATTTTTGCAGGCACATATTTATGCCAAGGCGTACCAGCAAAAAAATCTTTTCGGTCTGATGATGTCAGTTCATTTGGGGCTATGCCTATATGAACTTTCTTTCCTTGGGAATTCTTATAATCAAGTCCTAGTCCGTTTGGTAAACTAATAAAGCCAGGTCGTTGTTGTTCAGTAACAAATGCATGGGTTTGTCCTGAGCCTGTTTGAGTGCTTATTTTTACTTGATCACCTGATTCAATTTTTAATTTATCGGCATCTACAGGATGAATATATAAGCTAGATGATTTATTTTTTTTGTCCCAAGAAGCGTCACGAATGATTGTATTTGTCGTTTCACCTCGTCGTTGTCCTGCGGTCAAAATTAATGGGAACTCTTTTGGGCAAGCCAACAAACTCGTGTCTAAATTACAAACTTGTGGGAATAGTTCGGGTAGATGCAATTGAATCTGTTTATCCGCTCTAGACATTCGCTTCCACGTATCACTGTAGTCAGTGCCAGAGTCGGAAAAAATAAAGCCTGATGGACTATTTAATAGGGTTTCAAACATTTTTTCACCTGCTTGCCATAGCGAACCTGTAAAGCCAGCATTGTTAGCATAAGTTCGATTTTTACGGACAAATTGGTGACACAAAGCCCAAAAAGGAGCCGCGGATGCAGACTTTCCTTGATTTAACGTTTGTCCTAAAGAACGATATAACAAAGAAGGTAATACTTTCATCAACTCCGGTTTAAATTTAAGTAATGCGGTGAATGCAAGCGCAAAGCTTCGTCGACCTAACTTTGCTGCCGTTCTCAAAATAGCCACATGAAGAGGTTTCAAAGCACCAAGTTCTTCAATTAGGAGGGTATGAATTTCAGCTTCAATCTTAGTACCTGCCAGCTTGTCAACAATAGGGTGACGTAACTGAAAAGTGTTTTTAGGAAAGTCGACTTGGAAAAATACACATTCATGTTTTTCATAGGCGCTTGCTGCAGGTAAAACATAGTCAGCAATGTTAGCTGTTTCTGTCATGGCAACATCGATTACTACAGAAAATTCCAATGCTTGCATTGCTTCGCGCATTCGAGCGCTGTCAGCATAAGAATGAACAGGGTTTGAACTTTCAATTATTGCCGCTCTAAATCGGTCAGGATGGTCGGTTAATATTTCATCTGCTATTTCGTTACAAGGCAATAAACCTACAATGACTTTTGAGCCAAGCACAGGGCTTACTTTCTTATTGATGTTTTTCTTGGTGCTTTTTGCTGAAACATCTCCCTTACTTGCATCGGTTACTGATAATAAAGATACACCGATATTGGCCGTTCCTTTTTTGGCAAAATTGCCAGTAATAACAAATAAAATGCGCTGTAAGTAACTTACCAGTGTCGAATTAATATTTTGCTGCGTACCAAGATCTTCAAATATTGATACTGATTTCGCCTGAGCTAATCGTCGAGTAGCTCGAGTCACTAAATCAAGATCTAATTGAGAAATTTTACAATACTCTGCAATATCCAACTGAGCAAAGTAAGCGTGAATTTGATCAAAGCCTTCAGTATGATTTGATAGGAAAGTTTTGTCTTCAAGTTCTTCTTGGATCACAATAGCAATCATTGCTGATAATGCCCAAGCATCAGTACCAGGCTGTAGTTGTAAATGATAATCGGAAATTTTGGCTGTATCGGTAACACAAGGGTCTAAAACGATCATTGCCCGCTTGGGGTCTCTTGATATATCTTTTAGTATCGTGCGAGTCTTTGGGAAACCGTGCGTTTGCCATGGATTTTTACCTAGAAACACACTGACTTCAGCATGTTCAAAATCGCCATGAGGGCCACCACCAAACATTTTACCGCTAACCCAGAATTCGCCTGTTTTTTCTTGTGCTAAAGCGTTTGTGCGGTAGCGCACGCCCAAAGCTTTTTGTAAGCCATCACTATAAAGCCCACCTAGGTGATTGCCTTGACCACCACCGCCAATGAACAAAATTTTATCACCACCGTGACTATTTTTGACTTTATTTAAACCCGCCGCGACTTCTTTAATTGCCGTTTCCCAAGATACAGCCTCGTAGCTACCATCGCTTTTACGTCGCATGGGAGTATCCATCCTGTCTTGTCCCATTTGATAATAATTTAAACGAGCCGCTTTGTTGCAGAGATAACCTTGAGATGATGGATTGTCTCGATCACCTTTAATCTTTAAAAGTTCTCTACCTGATTCACCACCAGTTTGAATGTCTAGACCACAATTGACACTGCAAAGAATACACGATGATTTTTTAAACTCTACATTTTGTTTCTCTTGTGACATTTTTGTCTCCGGTTAACTACAAGTTACGTTAGGTTCTAAAATAGAACCTCACTTATTCTATGGTTGCAAAATGGAACTTGTCAAGTATAATTTGGCGATAATACTTTATGATGATAAAAGGCTGCTATTAATGAGATGGGATCAAGTCAATACTCAAACTTGCTCTATTGCCCGTTCTTTATCTATATTTGGTGACTCATGGACACTGTTAGTTATTCGGCAAGTTTTCATGAGAATTCGCCGGTTTTCGGATATACAACAATCTCTTGGGATAACTAAACACCGACTATCCGATAGGTTAAATAGACTGGTAGAAGAAGAAATAATTTATAAACATTTGTATGATGAAAAATACAATAGGTTTGAATATAAACTGACAGAGCGAGGGCTTGAGCTTTACCCCATATTAATTAGTATTACTATGTGGGGAGATAAGTGGACGGCTGATGCTGATGGACCACCCGTCGAATATGTTCACAAAAACTGCGGTGAAAATGCCAAACCGAAATTATCCTGTAGTCATTGTGATGAACAAATTAATGCGAATAATACAACAATGCGTTTAGGTCCTGGTATAGAAAAAAAATTAATGCGTGGCGAAGTGAAAGAAACCGATATCAATTTATATAGTCGTGCTTTTCAAAACTTCAATGGATAGTCTGTGGGCATTTGTAATGCCAAATAATGCTAGAACATTTGCATTAAAAATAATTCAAGCAGGCAAGAATACAATCGTTATCGCTATCTTTATTTCGGCAATGGGGCATGTAATGCATACTTACCTTCAATTGAGCAATATGCCTCACTCGCAAGCACTTGGTTTTTCCTCGATGTTGCTTCCATGTTTATATATGTGGCACTTGGGTCTAAAATAAGCCCTTTTCTCTCAAGATCTCGTAGTATGAATTTCGTTAATCGTACCGTGGGGAGTGTATTTATTCTTCTTGGAGGAGCTTTAGCGGTATCTTCGGGTGCCAACAATAATACCTAATATCAATAAATACAAAAATTTGGCTGGCTATTTTTCTTTAAAGTCGCTGCGACCTCAATGGTGGCTAAACGGACTATTTATTGCGATAAATCTTAGTCAGCTAACCTAAGAAACGACCGATAGCTAGCTTTCGCTTAACGCAAAGAATGGTGAGCTTCCACATTTAGTTGATTTTTCCTATTGGGTGTTTCCATTTTTATTTAGATAACTCCAACTTTACTCAGCTTCTACACCTAGTTTCACATCTTGCTTTGTGCCTTTGTTTTCAACGGTGAAAAAGTACTGCGGTGTAATTGCCAACAGAGCAGATAAATCAAACTATAAAGCACCATTCCTCCAGTAAGTACGCCATTCCAGCTTCCATACTGCCAGCAGGCAATTAAGTAAAAACCACCTAGGCTACCGCCAACATAATAGTGTACAAGGTATAACGCAGTGGCAGTGGCTTTCGCTGCACTCGCTTTTTGACTTACCCATGCATAAGCAAGTGAGTGGGTGAAAAAAGCGCCAGAACTAATAAGCAACAAACCCATAAGCATTGCGGGTAATGAGTCATAAGCTGCAACCCACATGCCTATTGCACTAATTGTTGTTCCTAATACTATGCCACTAATCGGGTTATAATTTTGGCTCCAACGGCCACTTAACTTTGCGGTAATTGTACCGGTGAGATAACACAAGAAAATCATCGAGGTTAAGCTAATTGACAGTGAATAGGGTGGTGCGACAAGACGAAATCCCATTACCGTGTAAAGGTTAACAAACAATGAGAAATTTAGTCCACCAATCATCATAGCCAACCACAATTTACGCTCTTTCAAATGGCCAATAACATGACGACTATGAACGCGAAACTGCCCCTTTGTTGGGATGAAATTTTGCTGTTCGGGTAACAGTCTGTTAACGAGTAACGCACCGAATAAACTGAAAATAGCCATACCTATTACCGCGAGTTCCCATCCCCAATATTCAGTGATAAAACCACCATATAAACGCCCAAAAATTCCCCCTAATGAATTAGCACTAATATAGCCACCGATCGCAAGTATTAAGGCTGTTGGGGTAAATTCTTCAGCCATATATGCCACAGCAACGGCTATAAAACCAGCAAGAGAGATGCCCATCACCGCGCGTGTTAACGTTAATGTTAGCAATGAATCGGCTAGCAACATGGCTATACCCGTAAATGGTAATAAAAAAAGACTCAGTATCATGACCTTACGATGGCCAATCATTTCTGAACCGATAGCCCATGGCACAAGAGTAAGCGCTAACGTTAACGTACATGCCGCGAGTAACCAGTTAATTTCAATGGCACTGGCGCTAAAGGTTTCAGCCATCAAGGGCAACATAGGTTGGAACATGTACAAGTTGCAAAATACGAGGAAAGACCCTAAGGCTAACGCGAAGCTTGCTCGGCGGTAAGCGGGTGTTTTTATTTCAATCATGGTGATGAGACTCAGACAGTGACATTTAATAACGATCACTATTAAAAAAAATAATTAAACAGTAGCAATATTGTAAAGATAATAAGTGTGTATTGATAACGATAACTTTTATAACCAAGCTTATCGTTATCAAAATTAACAACAGCCAAAGTTAATTGCAAATTATCGAGCCCTCTTCAGGATTAGCACATTAGTCAAGTCGGGTGCTTGATAATTACCGCTAGAGAACGCCTGGTTAGATTTATGATGCACTAAAGGTGATTTTTACCTGGTATTCGCTGCAGCTTTCTTTGCGGTGAAAGCCAACTGAGTCGCAAAAATTTAGAACACCGAAGTGATGGGTGAGAAGATGAAATGCTGACTTTAAGTCCAGTGTTTGTTATTGATGTTTGCGCTCACGACAACTACGGCTGCATATTTATGGTCATTATATAGGCACTGAATACTGACCAAAAATGTGCAGCAGTGCATAATATTTCGATGGAGTTGAGCGAATAATATACTTGTGCTGATGTTATCGTTGGTATTAATTTTTAGGATGTATTACTTACCTTAACAATGCCATGAGCTCAGTAAAAATAAATAACGGCTATTATGTTAAGTTTTCTCTAACTGCTTATCGGCTAATACTTGCTGCAACTGATTATTGGCTTCTTCCGTGAAAAGTAAGGAGGTTGACACTTCTTTAATATATTCATCATCAATAGCGCTATGCGCGAGTCTTAGCTCAAGTTGGCTAATGATTTTTGCTTCATAAACATAACAGGCTAGGGGCATTTTATGGTGCAATGTGGGTAATAATGCTGCGCGTTTAACTTTTGCTTGTAAGGCTAATGCGTCTAATATTGAATCAGGAAAATTCCAATGTTTAGCAATAAAATAAGTCAGTTTCTTTGATTCTTTAGCCATCAAATTTTTAAATAAGGTAGAGTTTGGCTGACAATCTGGATGAACAATAGCAAACGCATCAGTGAGTAACTGATAAATGACAAGGTCGCCTAAATTACAAATTAAACCGATAAAGTAAGCTTGAGCTGCACTATCTTTTATGGACGATTTAGCAACCAGTGCTTTTGCTGTTATGCCGGTAGATAAGCTATGTTGCCATATTTTCTGACCATATTGTCTAAAGTAAATAGTTGAATTTGGTACTAGCTTATTAACAAAGCCGTTAATAACGCCTTCTGATAAACCGTTGGCACCTAACAGCAAAAAAGCAGATTTAAGATCCGTGATCTCTTTATTGTTACGATTATAATAAACCGAATTAGCTAGCTCGATAACCTTTGCGGCAATGGCGGGCTCTTGCTGAATTAATTGGATTAAAGCTTCAGTATCAAAGTCTTGGTTATTTATCTGCTGAATAATTTTTGTTAAAGATAAGGGTAATATAGGTAATACATCTAAAATCAATTTTGGATTTTTCAATAAACCTTGTATTTTTGATGATATAAGTTGCGATAGTTCATGGTCATTTGGTGACTCTACCTGGTTAGATTCGCCTAATAGGTAGTCATAAAAATTTTGTTGATATTCATCTTCAAATGAGTAAAACATCAGTCCATCGTGGTTTGTATTATTGTTTATATTACGATTTTTATTAGCCTGTTGATTTTCAACTTCTTTTTCTGAATCAACACCTTGTCTGCTTTCTTCGAAAAAATATACATTAGGGGTACTACTTTCAGGTTTTTGAAATAATTGACTTAATAGTTTGTTGAACATAGCTATAAAAAACACTTAAAGGGTTAAAAGGATGTCAGTATTGAAAAAGGCCACTAAGTTAACATCCAAGTTTTTACCGAGCTTTTTTCTTATTATTGTAATTTTATTTTGTTTGATAATAACTTAATTTTGTAGACAAAATTAGTTTTATTTACGCTTTAATAAACAAATGTTTGAGCCAGATAAATATAAAATTTAGCCTGAGTTGATGCGGTAATTAATGAGTGAATTAATGACTGAATTAAGCGCTTAAAAATCAGCCACTATAGCGATTAAAATATCAACTCGAAGCTGGCGTTAATTACATCATCACCCATGACAAAAGTGTGCTTGGTCCAGCTATTTTTGCGCTAGTGCTTAAGGCTAATTTTGCTAAAGCCACTGAGCTGAAACTATTGTTTAGTGGCAGTATATGCGAGTGATTATTAGTGCCGTTAGTTAGAGCTGCTAACATTAACGTCATTAGTGTTATTTTTAGTACTGTAGTTAACCCCTGAAAATATTAACTTTAGCTCGAGGTTAGCCGCAAATTATCATTTAAATTACTCTGAGCAAGTTATGACAACATTATTGCTACTATCTTGGACATTATCAGGCTATTTTTCTTGTCGCTTGTTTTTACCCGTGTAAAATACCGCTATTATTTCTTTCTTGTTTATTGTGTAAAACTTACCTATGTTCGAATTAAAATATCAAACCCCTAAAGCTTGGGCCGATGCAGTGCTGAATGACTTCGACACCTTCTTAACTGATCATGCCGCAGCAGAAAAAAAAGCCTCAGGTATGGCGATGTCGATGATCTCTCATTATCCAGATCGAAAATCAGTAGTGAAAGCGATGGCAGACTTAGCTATTGAAGAACTTATTCACTTTAAACAGGTACTAAAATTAATTTATGCCCGTGGCGGACAATTAGGCGCGGATGAAAAAGACCCTTACATTAACCAAATTAGAAAGGTTTTTCGTAATGGTAGCGATGTGTTTTTTATGGACCGATTAATCGTGGGCGGCGTAATTGAAGCGCGTGGTCATGAACGATTTTTTTTGATCGCACAAGCGCTACCAGAAGGCAAAGACAAAGAATTTTATCAAACTATCGCTAAATCAGAAGAAAAGCATAAAAATTTATTTATTGAATTAGCTTACGAATATTTTCCTAAAGCAGACGTTGATCAACGTTTAGCCGAAGTTTTAGACATTGAAGCAGACATTTGTGCGGCGCTACCTTTTCGTGCGGCCTTGCATTAATGTGCAATGCGGCATTTAGGTCATCGCCTTGAAACTGATTTTTTCTTCAAGTACTACAAAAGCACGTAAGCTTTTAAGGTAATAAGCACCATGACTAACAACAGCGCTGCGCAACAACAGCATAAAACATGCGCTAAATATTTAGCCCATTATGCTGAGCCAGAAGCACTATTGCTGGCGTCGTTTCCAGAACAGGGCAGCTATCAGCACGTGCTTGTTATTCCAGCGTTTGAAGAGTCTGCGCAATTTATTGACCGATTTATTGCCTCGACACTGGTTGAGCAACAATGTTTGCTAATCGTCGTAATTAATCAGCCCGACAGCGATTTTGGCCGTCAGCACCAACAAGCGCAAAGTGACTTAGCGCAAAGTATTACTGAACGGGGTGAACTGGTTTGGCAGCAAGGTAATTTAAGCTTAATTGACCTGTGCCATTCGAGTCGCCATAAAAAGCTTAATGCGTCAATCTTAATGGTTAATCGTTACAGCCAACCGATTCCTGGGGATCAAGGCGTAGGTTTAGCAAGAAAAATTGGCGCAGACTTAGCGATAACATTATTTACTCAAGGTCATATTAATGCTTCGTGGGTACATTCAACAGACGCTGACGCCTATTTACCTGATAATTATTTTACCGCTCATGCTGTTAATAATGTAGCGCTTAAGCATGCCGTTGCTACTTGTTGTAATTTTTATCATTACAGTGAACACCAAGCCATTCATCAAGCCAATTTACGCTACGAAAACGCTTTACGCTATTACGTTGCTGGTTTGCACTATGCGCAATCACCTTATGCTTATTTTACCATTGGCAGTATTTTATCTTTTGATATGCTGGCCTACTGTCAGGCGCGAGGTTTTCCTAAACGCAATGCCGGTGAAGACTTTTACCTGTTAAACAAGCTGGCTAAATTGGGTGAGGTGGTTTACTTAGCCGAGGTAACGATAAAATTAGAAGCTAGGCCTTCACAGCGCGTGCCTTTTGGTACTGGGCCAGCAGTGCAAAATATCATGCAACTTGTCGAACAAGGGCTAGATTATCAATACTATAATCCAGCCGTTTTTGTGCAATTAAAAGCCTGTTTACAAGCATTTGAACGGCTATGGCAATATCGACAACAACCTGAACTATGGCTAGTTTTTTTACCTAAAAATAGCCAGCAGGCTTTAATCAGTATAGGTTTACTGAATTTTGTGGCTAAGCAAAAAGTGAACAAGCAAGCACAATTTAACAAACAACTGACGGTATGGTTTGATAGTTTTAAAACTTTGAAGTTTATTCACGCGCTACGCGACTTAGGCTTAGAGAATATAGCCCTAGAACAAGCGATAGCTGATGCACCGTTTAGTATGAGTTAGTTACCTCAGCTTTTTTACTATCAATGGGGTCAAAATATAAATGGTCTATCAATGGGGTAAGTATCAATAAGATCAGAGTCGTTGATATGCTCAATCTAAAGAAATAAACCAGTGTAAACTAGGCTTTATTCTCTTGAGTTAAATGAACTCAGTGTTGCCGCGAAAGAATTAAGCGTATCAAAAAATATCAAGCCAAACATTAACGGCTTTATAGCGCTGCATGAAGCCAGCGTAAACTGACTTTTTATCGCGTTAATCAAACTGATAGTTATTTGAGCGTTATTTGAAAGTTATTGGCTAGTGATTATTGATTTATTTTTAGTAAAGCTAGCTATGAAAGATAATTATTGACGCTATTAACGACATAAAATAGGCAATCAGAACGGACAATATGGCTTTGATTTGACGCCATGAACATTTTCAAGTTGGTTGCACAGAGCAATTTATTATCAACCATTTTAAAGTACTGTTCGATCACGTTTACGCCTTGGTCGTTTAACATTTCAAGGTTTTCTAAACCCTTATCATCAAGCCAGCCTAATAGCAGCCCCTCACAGCATCCACCATAGTTAAATTGTTCAATATTTTGTCGCAAGGTTACGCCACTATAGCCTTCGTCACGTTTGCTAAAGGATAGTTTGCGCTCTGCTTTAATGACTAAACGCAAAGGTTTGTAAAGAATTTGCACGGCCTTATCTTGTGGTAAAGTAGCATGACCATCGCAAAGGGTAAATTTTTTGATACCATTATAAGCAACATCATGCGCTTGGTCATCACAATTACCACCACACTCAATCGTAACTACAGGGCAGGAGAAATTCAGCTCCATCATAGCGCCAATGCTAATATCAGATAAAATCAAGGTATCGCAAAAATAAGACGTAATCGACAACACATTGGGATTAATCAGCGTACTGACGGCAAAGGCAGGGCCATTACCTGAAGTATTATGTAAATCAATAATGGCTGTAGGGTTAACCTCGCGTATGGCATTTTCTATTAATTTCGCTCGTTGAATATAGCCGTCAATATTTTTATTTTTTCCATCAATACCGCCTCGAATGCTTTTTTCGTTAAAACAGCGATTTAAATCAATGCCCTCGGGCAGGTATCTGTGATGAAATAAATGCTGATAAGTAGCCGCTTCAACAGATGAAATAATGATGCGAATATTCGTTTTAGGTCGAGGTAATCTATTTCCTGTGGTGAGCCATCTATGTATGGCTATCAGCCCTGAGGGTTCATTACCCTGTAATAATGTTGAAATAACTCGCCATTCATTATTGTTTTCGCCATGGATATCTATAACGGTAGGGCCAATTAACGATAACAAAAACTGCTGATGATCGGCATGTAATGTAAGACTAGATGGGTTAACTAAATAGCTTATTTCGCTAAAATCGACATCCATAAATTATCTCCGAAATGCGACCTATAATCGCGCATGTTTGTTGAGTCAGTTGCTGTTAATGATAAAGGTAAACTCGACCATTATTCGAAAATGATGCAAGAATGATTCGACCATTATTAGGCCACTATTCTCGACCTCTGTTCGATAGTGAAAGCACAACTGAGCTAAAAAATAGCGATATATCAAGAGAAAGTTCATGCTTATTTACTGTCTCGATTTACACATTTGGCTAGCATGCCACAAGGCCATATTGTGGTTTGTTGACTAAGGTCAAATAAGCGGCGTTTTTTTGCGCTATTTTTTGGCCAATGACAGTTTTTTTGATTTCAATACTATTTTTTAGGGTTTTATTACTTCACTTACTTCACTTACTACGGCATCTACTGCTGCATTTAGTGTGCACATAATCTTATGAGGGTTTATTTTACTTGGTATTCGTTGAATAATTAATTATGCTAATGTTTCAATAAGAAGGAACGACAAGTATGCAAACCGTGGTTGCCAATGTTTTGGCTCAAATTGAATCTGTCGTTATTGGCAAACCCCATCAAGTGAAATTAGCCTTGGCGTGTTTGTTCGCTAAAGGCCATATTTTAATTGAAGACTTACCCGGTATGGGCAAAACTACCTTAGCTAACACCTTAGCCTTAACTTTAGGCTTGTCATATCAACGTATTCAATTTACGTCAGATTTAATGCCAGCCGATGTTATTGGTATTGCTATTTTTGATGAAGCGACAAAGTTATTTCAATTACATCCGGGCGCAATATTTAATCAAGTGGTGTTAGCTGACGAAGTGAACCGCGCCAGTCCTAAAACCCAAAGCGCTTTGCTAGAGGCTATGGAGGAAGGACGAGTGAGTGTTGACGGTGTAACCCATCTATTACCTGAGCCATTTTTTGTTATAGCGACACAAAACCCCATGTCACATGCGGGCACTTATCCGTTGCCAGAGTCGCAATTAGACCGTTTTATGATGCGAATTTCTTTAGGGTTTCCTAGCATAGATGCCGAACGTAAAATTTTACAATCAGTAACATCACACCGCGATGTTATGGCTATTAGGCCTTTTCTTGGTGTTGAGCAATTACGAGAAATACAACAGCATATTGCGACTATTTGTGTTGCGCCTGCTATTGTAGATTATGTGATTGCACTATGCAGAGTGAGCCGACAAAGTGAGTCGCAAGCTAAGGCGTTATCGCCGCGTGCAGGAAAATCATTGCTGGCAGCCGCCAAGTCATGGGCTTTTATGCAAAATCGTGATTATGTTATACCCGAAGATATTCAAGCGGTATTCTCCCCAGTATGTGAACATAGACTAGCGCCACAACATCATCATATGTTTGAGCAAGCGGATGAAATTTCTCAGCAAATATTGTCGCAGGTTGACCCGACTAACCCATTGCTTTAAGGCTGTAATTTAATTTAAATTAAATTACTAAGTTAAATTATGAATTTAAGCTATGAAGCTAAGTTATAAAGTTAAGTGATCGCCATCGAGTAAAAAGGGGGCGTTAGTTGTTAAGCAAAGGAAAAAACACCGTGTTCTCTTCGATAAGCACAGGCTCGATAATCGCTAGCTTGAAAAGCGTACTGCATAAGTACTTTAATGCTTGGCTAACTCGTCGAATTCCGCAAGCCAGCCGGCAACAAATCAATCATCGTAATATTTTTATTATGCCCACACGTTTTGGTGCCGGTTTGTTAATGTTTATGCTGTTGCTATTTTTACTGGGCACCAATTATCAGAATAATGTCATTATATTGATCAGCTATTTGTTAGTCAGTTTTTTCATTGTGGTTTTGCATCATAGTTTTTTTAATCTTTCTGGCTTACAGTTTCAAGCGACAAATGGATTGCAAGGCTTTGTTGATTCACCGTTGTACTTTCCACTAGTGATCACCAGTAAAAAAGTGCGCTTTACTATTAGCTTTTCTTTTGATCAAGCAAGGGTAAAGACCGAACAAGTACTTGATCACAGCGTGGACGAAAATAAATCAAGCAAGCGTAAACCAAGCAAGCGTAAACCAAGCAAGAGTAAACCAAGTAACAGTGCGCTTAGTAAAATAACATTGGCACAACTCGAAATAGGTGAAAACAACATTCGGATACCTTATCGGATTTGTCAACGAGGCCAATATCCACTGGGTCGCGTGTTAATTATCAGCGAATTTGGCTTTGGGTTATTTAAAGCTTGGACCCGATTAGACTTTGCTCAGCAAGTTACCGCTTATCCAAAGCCTATCGCCAATGCTTGGACCGATAAGCAACAAAACCTGGCGATTGAAGTGGTGGAAAATAACCTTGAAAGTTACCAAGACAGTTTTCAATCGGGCCAAGATGAATTTCACCAATTGCAACATTATCAACTGGGTGAACCCCTGAGTCGTGTGGCATGGAAGCATGTGGCACAAGGACAAGGTTGGTTAACAAAACAATATCAACAAGCCTTATCAGGCAAGTTGCAGTTAGACTTTGAGCGCCTGCCAAACGGTACACTTGAACAGCGTTTAAGTTGGTTAAGTTATGCGATTAAAGACTGTAGCACTAAGCAAATTGCCTTTTCATTGAAACTACCGAACCAAGTGGTTGAGTATGACCATAGTGCACAACATACCTTAAAATGCTTAACCGCATTGGCACGTTATTGAGTGCATGATGACAAAAATAATTAAACCCAGCGTTAAGCAACACCTTAAACCCAGTCTTAAACTCAGTCTTAAACCCAGTTTTAAACAAAAATTTAAGCCCAGAAAAAGTAAAAATCCTAGTGAAAAGAATGATCTAAAACTTACTAGTCAAATGTACTTTTGTTTATTGATTTTTCAGCTACTTAACCTTGCAACCTTAGTTATACAGTTGCACCTGCTATATTTGTTGTTTGCCACTTTTGCCTTGGCGTTGCAGTTTATTGTGCATTTGAATATTGCTCGCAAAGGCGCTCTGGTATCAAGGCTAAGCCAATCGATAAAAAGCTATGTAACACCTAAAATATTACCGCCTTGGTTGATGCTACTATTGGCTATTTCAGGTAGTGTGGCTATCGCTGTTGCGGGGCAAACATTAGGGCTTTTGCTGAGCATGATGCATTTATTATGCTTCGCTTATAGTTTAAAGATGTTTGAAATACCGAGGCGAAAAGATTTATATCAACTGGTGGTATTAGGCATTTTTGTTGCCACCTCTTCATTAATTTTTATTCAATCTATTTATTTTTCATTGGCTGTCATTGTTTTAGTTTTTGGCAATTTAATGATTCTACTTAACTTATTTGCACCCACAATGGCGGTATGGGCACAAGCTAAATTAGTCGCTAAACTTGGCTTATATTCAGTGCCTTTAGCGGTGGCGTTATTTGTCGGATTTCCCAAGCTAAGTCCCTTTTGGCAAGTGCCAAGTGTTGAATCAGCAAAAGTTGGTCTGTCTGATAGCGTAAAAATTGGCGATATTGCGCAATTAGCTTTGTCGGATGAATTGGCGTTTCGAGTCAGTTTTCAAAACAGTAACCCTGAACATGCACAGCTGTATTGGCGGGCGATGGTATTAGATGATTTTGATGGCGTAACTTGGCGACAAAGCCGTCGAGACCTAAGTCAAAATAGTCAAAATAGTCAAAATAGTCAAAATAGTCAAAATGCTCAAAGTAGCTATGGTTCAGCTACCTTGGAGCAGGCGAACAGTTCAGCCGATATTGAACTAGGTGGCACAGGATTAAGCTATCAGGTGATTGCTGAGCCTAGTTTTCAATCTTGGTTATTTGCGCTCGATTTCGCCACCAGTGAGCAAGGCAATATTGGCCGGCGTAATGACTTTGCCTTGTTTTATCGCGGTATTATTAGTCAAACATTAAGCTATCAAGTCACCAGTTATCCAGCAGCCAAAATGTCAGCGACATTGTCTGATGCTAGCCGTGCTTTAAATTTGCTATTAAGCACTGATAACAACCCTAAATTGCTCGCTAAAGGCCAACAATTGCGTCAGCAGTATCATGATGACCGCCAGTTAATTAATCAGGTGTTAACTGAACTTAATGAAGAAAACTATTATTACACCTTGCAGCCGCCTCGGCTGAATAACCATAGTTTAGATCAGTTTTATTTCGACACTCGGGCGGGATTTTGCGAGCATTATGCCAGTAGCTTTACTTATTTAATGCGTGCTGCCGGTATTCCTGCTCGCATGGTGGTTGGTTACTTAGGCGGCGAGTTCAATCTCAGTGGTAATTATTTAAGTGTTTATCAGCGCAATGCCCATGCTTGGTCTGAGGTCTGGTTACCCAACAGCGGTTGGCAGCGCATTGACCCAACGGCAGCGGTAGATCCAGAACGTGTTGAAAGGGGATTTTCGACTAGCTTAATGCAGGAATATGATGATTTATCTTCCGGACTTTTTTCGCTGCAACCATTACGTGCCATGTGGTGGTATAAGCAACTTAAAATGCAAATTGACGCCATTGACTACCAATGGACACGTTGGGTTATTGGTTATACGGGCCAAAAGCAATCGCGTGTTATGGCGCAGCTGTTAGCGAGTTTAAAGCAGGGTAAAAATATTTTATATTTTTTGCTGATATTAGCTGGCGCGGTCTTGCTGTTTTATGGCTATAAAGTTGTTAAGGGCAAGGCGAAAGGGAACACTGAGGATAAAATTAAAGCCCTGTATTTAAAAACCCTAAAATTAATGGCGCAGCATCAATTGGTCAAAGCAAGGTCGATGACCGCGCAACAGTTTGCTGATGTTATTGCTACAGCTCGACCCGAGTTGTCAGCGAACTTTTGTGCGATATCAAACGGCTTTGCACAACTAAGCTATCAAAGGTTTGCTGATGATATTAGCCAACAAGAGCGTGATAAGCAGTTAATAAAACTACAACTTAGCTATCGGCAACTTCGTTGGCAATTATGGCTAGCCAAGCTGGGCATTGGCTAGTATTCATTGGCTAATGTTAACGGGAAATGTTAACGGGGAATGTTAAAAGGCAATAGCTAATATTAATGCTGTTTTGATTTTAACCAAACCACTGTGCCAACAATAACAAAGAAAAATAGGCTGAAAAATAATATCACCATGACCTGACGTTTTTGTTTACTGGTTAAATCTAAGCGTTCAACCTTTATAACCTTCGCACTTAAAAAATTCTGATAGTCTGTCTCGGCTAACCAGTTAACAATATTTAGCCCCATTTGGGCATTACTGTATTGATTAATATACACATTAGTTAAAAAGTCTGCATCGGTGAAAACAATCATTCGGGTATCAGAACGGGGCGCTTGCACTTTATTCGGGCTAGCAGTTATCTCTTTATGCTCTTCAAGTACCACATAAGAAATGGGCACTGGACCAGGGGTGTCTATACCTTGATCATATTGAATCGCTAAATTTCTGTTGGTTTCTGCCCAACTTTTTTCTGTTGATGCTGTCGCGGCAATAACCGCTAACTTAATGCTTGGGCGACGTTGGGCTAACATCTCAATGGAGCGCGGCCTAACGTAAAAGGTATAATCTAAACCTTGGGTAATGGCTTTATGCTTTTGGTAGTTTTTGGTGGCAGGACTGCCAACATCGTTACCGACATGGTTGGTTAAATCAACCACAATGTCGGATTTAACCTTAAGTCCCCACTGATTAATAATGCTATTTAATGACGGATTTTGCTCTAGCTGTTCTACTGTTAGTGGCTTATCAGGCGTGGTAACTCTGGTATGTTCAACCAGAAATAAGGCATCACCACCCGCGCTTAAATAATCAATGATTAACTTATCCTCTTGTGTTGTAAGTTCAGTGCGAGCACCGGCAATAACTAGCACATCGCAATCAGCAGGGATCGACTGAGTTATACCTAACATCAGTGGTTTACTGTTAATATTGTTATCAGCCAATAACTGTTTAAAGGTCGATAAACCGACATTGTCGGTGTTTGCCAGTGAATATTCACCGTGGCCAGTGAGAAAGTAAAGCTGTCTTGGCGGGCTACTAGCGCGAGCAATAGCATTAGTGAGTTTTTCTTCTGTCAGTGCGTCATCGCTAAAATCAACATCTTTGCGGCCATTAATTGATTGGACAATAACTTTACGTTCGGCACCACTGACTACATTGCCAAACTTAGCAGCGAATGAAATATTCTCTATTGGGTCAATTATTTGCGTGCTGATCAGGCCAGCAGAAAGCCTTTCATATTCCTTAAATAAATCTTGTAAATATTTTGGTGGCAAACCGACATAAAACGCGGTTAATTCAACTTTTTCTTTCAGTGTACTAATAAACTCGGTAGTGTTTTTAGTTAAGGTATGTTGCTGACTTGCCGTGACATCCCATCGCGTGGTTATGCTATTGGCCGCATAATGACTGGTAGCCAAAAAACCTATACTCACGATGATCATAGTAAAAATAAGGCAGACTTTTTTTCCTTGTGGGCCAATAAAAATGGGCTTAGCCTTGCCTTGATTAGTATCAGTTGAATTAGTGGCGTTGAATGCCGCCTTTATCGCCTTAGCGTCAGTCTGATTAAGCTGACTGTTAAGCTTGAGCAAAACTAAAAATGCTATGCCGCCGCCTAATGTAAGGCCACTAGCAAGACTTAATGACAGCAAAGAAAATTGCGCATCGATATAAAATAACGCTAAACCTAATATAAATAGCAAGAGCGCTGCGCCAATCAACGTAGGTAATAACTTTTTAAGCAGTAAAGTTTTATTGTTTTTAATCATCATTTATTGCCACAACCTATGGTTGATGCTCAAGCCAGTTAATATCAAGCAGAGCACAATGCCGGCTAAGTAATAGACAACATCGCTGGCCGTGATAATACCCATAGCGAAATTTTCAAGATGGCTACGCGTGCTGAGTTGGATCAAAAAGTTTTCTGCAAAGCCAGTGAAATACTTGGTAAAGCTGATTGAAAAATACAGTGAGAATAGGATCAGGTACGAGGTCATCGCGGCAATAATTTGATTTCGTGTCCACGACGAGGTCAGTAAACCTATGGCGATGAAAAGTGCGCCTTCTAACCAAATACCCACATAACCCGATAAAATACTGTAAGGGTCGGGGTTGCCATAATACTCAACAATAAAATAATAAATGCCAGTGATGCTAATTAACAGTGAGTAAAAAATTAGCATACTAAAGTATTTACCTAACACGATCATACTCGGTGTTAAGGGGGCAGTGAGCAAAAACTCCATGGTGCCGTTAGCTTTTTCTTCGGCAAATAACTTCATGGTTAATAAAGGGATGATAAAAATAAACATAAACTCCATCACTTGAAAGATGTCTCGTAATGACACTTCTCTATTTTGCTCTATCAACATATAAAAAAGCACATTAAATAATAACAAACAAGCAATGAGAATAATGTAGGCCACAGGGCTACTAAAGTAGCTATGTAGCTCTTTTTTGGTCAGTGCGATAATTTTATTCATCAGTAATTACTTACATTTTGGCTTGGCGTTTGTATAGTTTTTTTTGATGAGACAGGTGCTGACTCTTGGTGATGGTTAAAAAATATTTGCTCTAAGGTTAATGCTTGAGCTTGGCTGTTTTCATCAGTGTTATTTATACTGCCTTTTAGTAAGGTTTGTAATGACTGATCAATAATAAGTTGCCCAGATTTAATCATTAAAATACGTTGGGCTATTTTTTCAATTTCAGGCAAGGTATGTGTGCTCAGTAACACGGTTCTTTGTTCTTTTTGGTTATTAATAAGTGCTAATACTTGTTGAACTTGCATGGGGTCAAGGCCACTGGTGGGCTCATCTAAAATAAGTAATTTAGGCTCATGAATAATCGCTTGAGCAATACCCACTCTTTGTTTATAGCCTTTAGATAAGGTTGAAATAGTTTTGTGTTTAACCTGCTCTAATTGGCAGTCTTCTAATACTTTAGCGAGCTGAACAGCTTGTTTTTTCGCGGCAACGCCTTTTATTTCAGCCGCAAACTTTACATACTGCAATACGGTCATATTGGTATACAAAGGCGGATTTTCGGGTAGGTAACCAATTTTTTTCCGGATAGTTAACGAGTGTTTAGTGATGTCGTCGCCATCAATGAAAATTCTGCCAGAAGAGGGGGCAAGAAAAGCGGTTATCATCCGCATTAATGTCGTTTTACCCGCGCCATTTTTACCTAAAAAGCCAACAATATCGCCTTGGTTAATTTCAAAGCTAACATTATCTACCGCCTGCAGTGCGCCAAAGTTTTTACTGATATGCTCAACTGTTAAAATACTCACTCAATAGCCTTATATAATTACGCTTAATAAATCTGACTTCAATATTATTTGATCATAAATATTTGATCATAAATATTATTGTTAACACAGATTATCTATGACATTACTCATGTCTGCTAGTTTTTATACTTAGGTCAATATAAGCGCCAGCCACTAGTTTGAAGCTATTTTTTCACTGCGCGTGTTTTACAACATTATAGTGAGGTAAAACAGCAATAATACTCATAGTTAGACTTAGCCACTAGTAAAATAGCATTAATAAAGCGCGGTCAAAAAACGCGATTAACCAATAAAAAACACTAAAGCAGTGTAGCACGAACAAACTGTTTTAGTGTTTTATAAACAACACCTTGCTACTATTTACTAAATATAAGTATCAAGATTTTTTTGCATGATTTTGGCGGTACATTCACTTGGCAATATTATCTATAAAAAGTGATTTTTTCATCTTATCCAATTTTAGTCATTGTTGTTATAGACAGTTAGCTATTATTTCTTTTTGAGGTGAAAAATAAGACAAATAGCTAGTTTATCTATAAGCGAGCATTGGTAATACTGGCAAAGTTTTGTTATTAATATATAAAATAAATCAGAGGGAAGTTTCTCTGATTAAATGCTTAGGTGAATTTAATTATGAAAATAGTATATTCCAACGAAAGTCTTTTACTGGTTAGCAATATTAAAAATCTTATTGAAGCACAAGGAATAAGCACATTTATTAAAAATGAATTTTCTCAGGGCGCTATAGGAGAAATCTCCGCTTTCGACTCTTGGCCTGAAGTTTGGGTTACAGATGATGTCGACTTGGAACGTGCGACAGAAATATTAGACTCATCACAGAGTGACATTGATGGCGAGGACTGGACCTGTACAAACTGCTCAGAGAAAAATGCCCCGTCTTTTGAAATATGTTGGAATTGCGCGTCTGAAAATTCATAACAACACGCCATGAGGTAGAGCACAGCTCTAGAGTTCAACTTACAGCAAAGGTTAATAATAGCGAGCCACTTGGTTTAATCGTGGAAAATTATTTTTTAATAAGGTTAAATGACCTGGTCTAATTACCACGAACTAACAGACATTCTTTTAATGAACCCGATTGCAATAAGTGATGCATTAACCGCTAGCAAAGTGAGTCCAACTCGTTTGATAAAGGTCACAAAAGCATAGTGCAAAGTATCAGCTTTATATTATTAAGCTATTTGTACTTTTCAGTAGATGAATCTATATAATGCTATGTGGCAAGTAAATAAATTAAAGGTCGTTGTTTAATGTTTAAAAAAGTGTTGTTGTTGTTATTTATAGTCATTAGTTTAACCAGTTGTAAGAGCATACCCAACCTCAGTTCAATTCGTAGTGCTGAAAGCTTAATTAAACAAATAAATGCTAACGATACGGATTTTATTACCATTGCTCATCAAGCGGTTGAAACTAATCGACTTATTCAGCAAGATGTCAATAATATCAAAGTGCTGCTTAAAGAGTTAAGTAAGCATATAGGTGATGTGTGGGGCGAAGCTAAGCCTCAAATACCGAGCAATAAAAAACTGGTTAAATATACTAACGACTACCAAGCGCGTGCCATTGTTGATTTTGAAAAAGGCAGCATTTTAATCGAAACGTTAGCGGCTCAGTCTGAGGCTAAAACCTTGCACAATTTACAGCGTGCCATTGTGACTACTTTATTAGCAACATCAGATCCTCGAAAAACTGATATATTTTCAAGCGAAGCGCCACAACTCTCCGGCACACCATATTTGTACCAACAGGTGCTTGATCGCGACAATAAGCCTATTCAATACTCATGGCGTGCTAATCGATTTTCTAAGTACTTAACAGAATTTAATTTACAGAAATACAACAAAAATCGAAAACAAATTTATGCTGTTAGCATTAAAATGGTTGAAAAACATCAACACTTACGTGAACAAAAATACAGTAAGCATGTACTTGCGGCGGCTAATCGTTATCAAATATCACCAGAGCTGATCTTCGGCATCATTGAAACCGAAAGTAGTTTTAACCCATTTGCTGTAAGTACCGCTAATGCCTATGGTTTGATGCAAGTTGTGCCTAGTACCGCTGGAGCTGATGTTTTTCAACGTATTAAAAAGAAAAAAGGTATGCCAAGCAAGCAGCAACTCTTTGATCCTGCTTTTAATATTGATATTGGCTCAGCCTATTTACACATTCTCAATAACAATTATTTGAAAGATGTCAGCAATGCCACCAGTCGTCATTACGCCATTATTTCAGCTTATAATGGCGGCAGCGGCAATGTATTAAAAACCTTTCATGGTAATCGTAAAACCGCGATGAAAGTACTCAATACTAAATCGCCTAAAGTTGTTTATTATCTGCTCACTAAAAAGCACCCAAAGGTAGAATCTCGTCGTTATTTAGAGAAGGTAACTAAAGCTGAAAAAACCTATTTGTAAATAGCGCTGTTGTGCAGCCCTGTTACTCGGTATCTGTGCTGATAACCGTTAAATTTCATTTAACTTGATGGACTGAAGTCCAACCTACATAGTGCCTGTGAGTGACTATATAGCGTTAGGCGTTTCTTGTAGGTCGGACTTTAGTCCGTCAACCGTCAAGCCAGTGATTACTGTCATGGGCCAAAAGAACTTGCAGCTGTGTATTACTTTTCTCACTCGGTATTTGTACTGATAACCGTTAAATTTCATTTAACTTGATGGACTGAAGTCCAACCTACATAGTGCCTGCGAGCGACTATGTAGCGTTAGGTTTTTTTTTGTAGGTCGGACTTTAGTCCGTCAACCGTAAAGCGAGTGATTACTGTCATGGGCCAAAAAAATTTGCAACTGTGTATTACTTTTCTCACTCGGTATCTGTGCTGATAACCGTTAAATTTCATTTAACTTAATGGACTGAAGTCCAACCTACATAGTGCCTGCGAGTGACTATGTAGCGTTAGACGTTTTTTAGGTCGGACTTTAGTCCGTCAACCGTTTAGCCAGTGATTACTGTCATGGGCCAAAAGAACTTGCAGCTGAGTATTACTTTTCTTACTCGGTATTTGTACTGATAACCGTTAAGTTTTATTTAACTTGATGGACTGAAGTCCAACCTACATAGTGCCTGCGAGCGACTATGTAGCGTTAGGTGTTTCTTGTAGGTCGGACTTTAGTCCGTCAACCGTTTAGCCAGTGATTACTGTCATAGGTCAAAAAAAACTTGCAGCTGTGTATTGCTTTTGTCACTCGGTATTTGTGCCGATAACCGTTAAATTTCATTTAACTTGATGGACTGAAGTCCAACCTACATAGTGCCTGCGAGCGACTATGTAGCGTTAGGTGTTTTTTTGTAGGTCGGACTTTAGTCCGTCAACCTTAAAGCCAGTGATTACTGTCATGGGCCAAATATGAATAGCCAACTATTTATCACAGGTTATTATCACTAGTTTAGTAAGACGTATGTGAAAATTATGTATTTTGGCAGGGTTTTTACAGAGAGTCTTTACAGGAACTTTGTTTCTGTGTGGATATCAGTATTAACACAAGCTATGGTTCGTTATAATGCTAGCTCAATAAGTTAGAGTCCCCGCATCCTTTTATTTCAGGTGGGAATCAAGACTAAAAAACACATACGGGCAGGGCATAGAATTGACAATTAACTGGCATGATTTAATCGCAAAAGCATGGAAGGATCGAAAAGTTTTACATGAGTCTGATGAATTTGATTGTTGGCGTGTTTTTCATGGTTACGCTGAAGGCGCAAAAAGTGTTGTTATTGAAAAATTCGGTACTATGGCTGTGGTTGAATATAAAGAGGATATTCGTGACGATCTTGATGCGATTAAAGATGCACTGCTACAGCACTTTCCCTTTACGCTAATTCTAGCCAAAGGTGACCAATTACTTGGATTACGGTTGAAGGAAAGAATGTTTGCGTTGCATGGTGATTTTTCCGACGCTCCAGAATTTGTTAAAGAATATGGTGTTTATTACAGTTTACTTCCGGATGCGATGCATAACTGCGGTTTGTATCTTGATGCGCGTCCAGTGCGCAAATGGTTAGCTGATCATAGTGAGGGTCGCCGTGTTCTCAACTTATTTTCATTCACGGGTAGTCTCGGTATTGCTGCTTTAAAAGGTGGTGCAAAAGCCGCTATTCATTTGGATAAGTCGAAAGACTTGTTACCCCGTATCGAAAAAAGCTACAAAAAAAATGGCCTTGACCTTGGCACGCGCAGTTTTATACAGGGTGATATCTATAAGCATTTACCTAAAGCAATAAAGCGTGGCCAGACCTTCGACGGTATTATTTTAGATCCGCCGCCAAAAGTGTATAAGTCACCTCATTCAGAGCATCAACCTAAAGGGCAAGACTTTGCGAGATTGGTCAGTCTATGCTCAAAGCTTTTAAACCCAGGAGGCTGGTTGATTTGCATGTTTCATCGCTTTGATGCAACGTGGGATCAGTCAGATGCCGAAATTATTACCGCATCGACTCATACCTTGAAAATGATTGATCGGTTTACCAGTGAGTGTGACTTTCCTGATGAGAATGTCGATCGAAAGCTCAGAGTGACAGTATTTGAAAAGATTTAAGCTATGTCTCGTTAGCGCATAGACCAAAAAACTGTGGCCAAATAAACGATTTTATTTTTTCACTGTACTGCCAAAATAGATGAGCACGGCCGTCGATAAAATTATGTGTATAACAAGGGAAATCTGTCTAATGGGTTTTCCGCTTATATTATGAATCATCAATGGGATGGTGGTACTAAGGCGTTTCTCTTGAGTTTGGCAAAAAATTTTAGAATGATGTTTAATAAAATCTTAGTTTTCAATAAATTCATCGGGTCATAAAAACAGGTTATTTTTACATGATAAAAGTGGGTGTAATAGGATACGGATATTCAGCTAAAACATTTCATATTCCCCTGATAGAAACATCAGAATATATGGAGTTAGTCGCGATAAATAGTTCTCAAAAAGAATTAGTAAGGGAGCAACATCCTAATATTGCCATTTTTGATACGGCACAAGCGTTAATAACGAGTGCAAACCTTGAATTAATGGTCATCACAGCGCCAAATAATGTGCATTATTCATTGGCAAAATTGTGCTTAGAACATGGCATTAATGTCGTTATAGAAAAACCTATGGTTACCACCAGTGTAGAAGCGCAGGAGCTAGTAGATTTAGCTAAAGAGCAGGGGTTATTACTGTCTGTTTTTCATAACAGGCGGTGGGATGGGGATTTTTTAACGGTTAAAAAGCTTTTAAAAAACAATCAACTTGGAGATGTTCGATACTTTGAATCTCATTATGATCGTTTTCGCCCTACCGTTAGGCAAAGGTGGAGAGAACAAGCAGGAAAGGGCTCTGGAATATGGTTTGATCTAGGCTCGCATTTAGTGGATCAAGCCATCAATATTTTTGGTCTGCCTGAGTCATTAACGGCAAGATGTTTACCATTAAGAGCTGGCTCTCAAACCACGGACTATTTTCACGTGCAACTTCATTATGAAAATCTTGAAGTTGTTCTCCATGCAAGTTCATTTTCAGCGGCTCCCAATATGCGCTTTCGTATTGAAGGAACAAAAGGAAGTTTCATTAAATATGGTTTTGACCCGCAAGAAGAGCAATTAAAAAAGGGTATAAGCCCAGTAAATTCCTTGTATGGTGTCGAAAATGAGGAAAACTATGGTCGTTTATACACTGAGTTTTCGAGTACAGCGATAGAAACTGAGCAGGGTTGCTACAAGCAATACTACTTAGAAATTGCTCAAGCTATAAAGTTAGGTGGTTGTAATCCAATTAATCCAGCTGATGCAGTAGAGGTTTTAAAGATACTTGAATTAGCGGAAATAAGCAGTGAGAGTGGTAAAAAAATGATGATATCTCTAGCTAAAAACTATGAAGGATTAAAATAGGACAAATAAAATTTGTTTTTTGCGGCTGTGTCGCTTACTTTAGCCAGCTATATTTTTCTGCTGAAATAGCTGTAAGGTTTAAAATGAATATTCTTTGTCCAAATTGTCAAAATGCACTTATTTCAAAAAGTGATGTAAACAAGTTATTACCACTTAAACGGTTTGGACTCTCTGAGGTAAAGTGTAAAAGCTGCGGTAGCCTTTGTGTTTCAACAGGAAAATCCAAAAGCATCTGGTTTGCTATTTTTTTAGCGACATTAATATTTTTAATGCTTACGGGTAAGCAACTGGTAGAATTTAGCGGCTATGACTCAGACGTTCGTATTGTTGTACTGCTTGTGGTTTATTTCTTCGTAAATTGGCTTTTTTCTTATATCTGGCCAAAAGTTATCTCTATAGAGTTAAAAGCGGGCACTGAGTAACACTAAGCTTACTAAGTTTTTGTTCCATGTAGGTTGGACTTCAGTCCATCAGGTTTTAAAAAAAACAGCGCTCAGTTTGAAGTTTTGAGCTGTCAGATTTAAAGAAAAATAGCTTTCAGTTTATTTTTCTGTTTGGCTTTATCCCACTACGTTTTGTATTCGCGGTAAGCTTGACGGACTAAAGTCCGACCTACAAAAAAATCACTAAACGTTTGTCCCATGTAGGTTGGACTTCAGTCCATCAGGTTAAATGAAATTTAACGGTTATTGGCATAAATGCTGATAAAAAAATATGCCGCTGCAGATGTCGGATGACCTATTATGTTAATTGGCCACTAAACGTTTGTCCCATGTAGGTTGGACTTCAGTCCATCAGGTTAAATGAAATTTAACGGTTATTGGCATAAATGCTGATAAAAAATATGCCGCTGCAGATGTCGGATGACCTATTATGTTAATTGGCCACTAAACGTTTTTCGGACTGAAGTCCGACCTACAAAAACCGACAAAAAACCGATAAAAGATCTACAAAAAAATGATAAAAAAATGCTTAAAGGCTAGATTATCATCGGTAAAAGCAATCTTGGTTCAATACTCATTTTTATAACCTTTTGTAATTAGACTTCATAACCTAATAACCGTGTTGTGGAACAGAGCCAAATTACTAATAATCGTTGTTGTTAAAGCAGGTTATTCGCCGATCTGCATATATACCCGTTCCACCTCAAGAGGCAGGCTTTTGCAAGTCGACAAAGGTTTAGCCAGAAGGCACGGATTACTTCAGGCGATCATGATCTTTGCCTATAGACTAGCCAAAGCTATTAAAAATTCCCCCGATATTTTGTTAAGAGAATAACCATTATCATCGTATCCCGCCTTGATCTTATTTCCTCGTTTAACGCTGAAACTACACCTTAAAATGGCCTGGGTATCACAGTGATCTTAAATAATATCTTTGCTTTAACTTCAAATGAAGCGAAAGGTGTTTAGTTTATCTAATATGCTTTTTATTCAATGATTTTCAATACCTATGAGACAACAACCGCTAGTGTTATCGTGCGTGATGTGGTTAAATTTAACTATAAAAACCCTGGCTAAAAAGGCGCGCACTTGTTCTATCTTTATCCCGCTAACAAAATGGAAAATTTGTTAGTGCTGCTTGATAAAATTCAGCAACTCTCCCCACTTCCTGTTTTCGCTCAAGACACTGTTATTGTGCAAAATGCCGGTATGCAACATTGGCTGAATATGTCACTGGCCGAGCAGCGAGGCATTAGCATGAATATGCGTTATGCCTTACCATCACAATTTTTGTGGAATTTAATTAGAAATTTAGCCAGTGATGAAGACGTGCCTGAGCAATCGCCTTATTCACGAGAAGTACTTGCTTGGCGCATCGACACTTTATTAGCATCAAATGAAGTCATTGATGATGTCTCGTTTCAAGTAGCCAGTGATTATTGGCAGGCTAAAGCCAATAACTCTGAAAATTTTAACAATACTGGTAATCGCCCTATTGCTAATAAAAGTGCGGCTAATAAAAACGCCGCTGGTCAAAGTTACAGTGATGCTGAGCAATTAAAACGTTATCAGTTGGCTTGTCAGTTAGCTGATTTATATGAGCAATATTTAATATTTCGTCCTGAATGGATCCACGCTTGGCACCAAGGTGAATTTAGCGCTTTTGATCAACAAGCGAGTGAGCATTCAACAGTATCAGATGATAATCAACAAGATATTGAAAGTAATGCTATTTGGCAAGGCAAGCTTTGGCATTTATTGGTGCGCGAACAACCTTATAATCCCCGTGAACTAGTCGCACTGGCGATAAAAAACTTAAATAACCTTGACCGATTAACAGCACAAGCGTTACCGCATCGCTTATCATTTTTTGGCATTAATGCCATGGCACCACTTTGGCTTGAGTTTATTAATGCCTTAAGTGAAAAAATTGATGTGCATTTTTTTCATTTAAACCCTTGTTATGCTTATTGGGGCGATGTGGTGACAGAAAAAAATGCCATTGAAGCTTGGCTCAAAGGCACAGACTTTTCGGCGGAACAAGTCAATGAGGTGAGTGATGAAAGTGTCGATCAGCAAAGTCTTAATGCTGATTTAGCCGATATAAACCAGCCAGTAGGTAATCCTCTCTTAGCCAACTTGGGCCAGCAAGGCCGAGAATTTATGGCGCTTTTATATCAGTACAGCACAATCAATATTGAGGTCTTTGAATCAGCCGTTGCAGACTTAAATAGCGCTGAGCAAGCTAACTCTAGCCCTGAAGCCATTTCACAAATCATGTCACAAGCCAATGTTTTAGCGAGTGTTCAGCAAGACATTTTATCTTTGTCAGATGCTCGCCATCAAGAGCCGCAAAGCCCTGAACAAGCGCCAAAAGTTGATGGCTCAATTTTGATCACCAGTGCTCACAGTGCGCTGCGTGAAGTGCAGGGTTTACACGACTGGTTGTTACATCAATTTAATCAAGACAAAAGCTTAACGCCAAAAGACGTTTTAGTAATGTGCCCGCAAGTTGAGCAATATGCGCCTTATGTTAATGCCGTTTTTACTCGAGGCTGGCAAGATGTTGCTGACGAAGTGCCACCGCTACCTTGTTCGATTGCTGATCGCATTAGTAAAGACGCCGAGCCGTTAGTAGCCGCGTTTGCCCAGTTATTAACCTTGCCCGATAGCCGCTTTCAAGTGTCAAGTTTAATTGCTTTATTACGCTTGCCGGCGATGCAATCTCGTTTTGGTATTAACCTTGACGACATCGAAAAAATTACCCATTGGCTTGAACTTTCTTGTGTGCATTGGGGTTTAGATAAAGCCCATAAACAACAAGTGTTAACGCAAAGCCAAGCGGGTGACGTGAGGGAAGAGCCTCATAAGCAAGAAAATGAACCAGTGGCTTCAGATCTCAACAGCGCCAGTAACAGTTTTACTTGGCAACAAGGTTTAAGCCGTTTAATGCGCGGTTTTGCTTTTGCAGACCATAGTGTGATTTACCAAAATCAGCTGTTATTGCCTACTATCGAAGGCAGCGACAGTGAGCTACTTGGCAAACTCATGTTGATTATTGAGCAGTTACAACTAACCGCTGTTAGCATGTCAAAAGCACGCACAGCCGTGCAATGGCAGCAATTTTTGTTTGATCTATTGCAACAACTTTTTGACGATGAAAGCGATAATGGTTTGAACATTATTCGCACCGCCATTGAGTCGTTAGTGGAATATTGTCAGCATGGCGCTTACGACAGCGCGATTAGTTTGGCGGTTATTCGTGATTTTTTAAATAGTCACTTCAGTCAGCCTGATCCCGGTCGACAGTTTATGATTGGGCAAGTTACCTTTTGTTCTATGCTGCCTATGCGCAGTATTCCCTTTAAAATTATTGCGGTATTAGGCTTGAACGATGGCGAATTCCCGCGCCAACGCCAGCCACTCAGTTTTGATTTAATGACCACCACACCAGCGCAATTGGGTGACAGATCACGCCGAGGTGACGACCGATATTTATTTTTAGAGGCAATAATTTCTGCCCGCCAAGCTTTGTATTTAAGCTATCAAGGTAAAAATATTAAGAACAATAAAGACCGTCAACCGTCGTTGGTATTAAAAGAACTGATGGAATATCTTGCTCGCGGTTATGGTTGGCAGTTACTCGGTTTAAACGCCGAAGCGGCAACTAATGTACAGGGCCAAGTTAGACAATTACCTATGCAGGCGTTTAGCGAGAAAAATTACCTAGGTGCATTTGCCAGCTTTGATGCCAACTGGTTACACTTGCGCCAAGCAAAAGCTGAACTTGGCAATGCGGTTACCCATGCATCAGAACATAGTGTTGTAGATATTTCGACAAATGTTCCAACAAATGTTTCAGCAAATAGCACAGAGCATAACCTAGAAGGCAGCGTAGAAAATAATACCATAACAGCCGTTGATGCCAACACAGCCGGCAATCCTGAAAATTTATCGGCTAATGATGTTATTCGCTTTTATCAGCATCCTGGGCGTTATTACGCTCAGCGAGCACTTTATTTGTATTTAGACAACAGCAATACATTGATTAATGACGTAGAGCCTTTTGTACCTAACCGACTCGATAGCTACTTGCTAAGACAAGACTTGCTGAGCTATTACCTAGCACCGGCGCAAAGTAAACAAAGCTGTGATGAGATATTACTTAGCGCTAAGCTGTCAGGAAACTTGCCCGACTTACCCAGTACTGATGAGCTAATACAAGGTTGGCAAAAAGACAGCGAAGACTTCAGCCAATTCATTATTACTGAATTAGCGCAAAATGAAGGCTTAACCCTTGAGCCCATAGATTGTAGCGTCACGCTGAACTTAGCTGATGCTTTAACCAATAAAGTACTTTTTGATGACAGCCTATATTCAAGCAATGAACTAGCCAGCTTAAAAACTGTGTTACCTAAAAGCTTAACCCTTGAGAGTAAATTGACTATTGTTGATAACAAGGCGGTATTTTATCGCAGCAGTAGTGCGAAAGCGAAAGACTTATTTACCTTGTATTTACACCAACTTATTGTTCAAGTTGCACAAGTTGAGGCTTTACAAAGTAACTCAGCACCAGCGAAAACCGCATTATATGCCAATGTGGCCGCGACACATGGTTACTATTTTGACACTAAAAGCCAAAAGCCAAGCCAATTCTACTTTAGTGATATTAACGATGCCAAAGGGCAATTATTACGCTTAATCGTAACGTTTTATTTAGGTCAGCAGCAACCACTATTACTTAATGGTGATATTGCAGAGAAAATACGCAAGAGCAAAGTTTTTGAACAAACACAGTTTGAACAGTTTTGGTCTGACAGTAATAGCTTTCAAGCCTTTGGTGATGAAGCCTATGTACAATATTTTTGGCCACAATGTCCTGATTATCAAAAAATATCACCCAGATTACTTGCTTTGTATCAGCCAATGTTCGATGCCCTGCAGTCAGTAAAAGTAGCAGCAAAAGGGCAGGGAGCTAAAAAATGAAAAATTTAAACGCCAATACTATTGAGCTGCAAGGCAAACATTTAATTGAAGCCAGTGCCGGTACAGGTAAAACGCATAATATCACCCGAATATTTTTACGCTTATTGTTAGAGCGAGAATTACCGATTGAACAGATTTTGGTGATGACTTTCACCAAAGATGCGACAGAAGAAATTCGTGGTCGTATTGATGATTTTATTCGAGAAAGTTTACACAGCTGGGATAGGTTAATTGTTCAGGATGCTTACTTTAAAACCTTGAACCAAAATCTGGTCAATAAAAATATTGGTAGTCGTGAAGTAAAAGCGCGCTTAAGCCAGGCCTTATTGTATATCGATGAAGCCGCTATTTTTACCATTCATGGTTTTTGTAAGCGTGTACTGAACCAATATGCTTTTGCCAGCGGTATTAGCTTTAATGCCCAAATGGAAACTAACACCCAAGATATCACCTTAGAAGCTTGCCAAGACTGGTATCGCGTATTGGCATTAGGGGCCGAAAATAACGGCCAAGCCTTTAAGTTGGTCAGCGAATTTTGGCCAGAGCCAGCTACTTTTATTAATCAGTTTTCTAAAGCGTTAGCGACACAAAACGTCTTGAACGTGCAAGACCCAGAAAATATTAGCGTTGAATTTAAAGGCTTAGTTGAGGAAGCCATTGCTAGTTTAGATGCCAATATAACCATGTTAACCACCTCGCTCATTGAGGTTAAAAAGGGCGTAGAACAAGAAAAGCGCCAACAAGAGTTAACGCTATTACTCCATTGGTTAGCAGAGCTGTCGGCTGATGTTGCAGGTAAGCACGGCAAAATGCCTGATGCTTTTATTGATGGTCGACGTTACGGTCGCTCGAAAGTGAAAAGCGAATTAATTGAAATTTTTACCGCGGTCAATAGGGTTAAAAAACAACATCCTGATTTAGCAAAACAGATTAATCGTGCACAAGCTTTGTTGGTGGTGAGAAAAGGTATTTATCATATCCGCGCAGAAATCACCCGAAAAAAACTGCAAGCGAATGTGATGGGCTTTGACGATTTAATTAGCACGTTAAATGATTGTTTGACGCCTAAATCAGGGCAAGCGCCTGATCAGGTGTTGGCCAATAGTATATTTGCTCAATTTCCTGTCGCGCTGGTTGATGAGTTTCAAGATACCGACCCGCAACAGTTCTCGATATTAAAAGCAATTTATTATCATCAGCCAAGTGCTGCACTTTACATGATAGGCGATCCTAAACAAGCCATTTATGGTTTTCGTGGTGGCGATATTTTTGCCTACCTTTCAGCGCGAAACGACTGCGACCATCAGTGGTTAATGGATACCAATTGGCGCTCAAGTGCTGCCATGATCACCGGCTATAATCGTTTGTTTTACGGTAATAAATTATCTGACGATGCAGTTGATGTTTTTGGTTATCAAATTCCTTATTTACCGGTTAAAGCCTCAGCCAAGGCGCACGAAAAAGTGTTTCCAGACCGCGAGTTTAATGCCCTACAGTTTATTCACTTTAATGTTGAAGCGGATGCTAAAAGCAAAGACGGTAAAGAAAAAGCGGTTAAACAAGGCTATCGCACGCAAATGTCGGCTTGGTGTGCCAATGAAATTGTCAGGCTCTTAGCTTGCCCTGAACTTAACATGGCGAGTGGCGATATTGCTTTATTGGTCCGCGACGGTGCCGAAGCGGCTGATATCAAATTTGCCTTAAACCAATGTGGGTTAGCTAGCGTGTTTATGAGTAATCGCGCCAACTTATTGCAAAGTGATGAAACCAAGCATTTACTGCAATTATTAAAAGGTATTTTGTTTTTAGAGAATGACCGTTTATATACCGCCGCATTAGCCAGCCCATTAATGGGCTTTAATCGTGAAAAGTTATTGCAATTACAGCACGACGAACAACAATGGCAAGCATTAAAAATTAGCTTTGAAAAACTGCGTAATGAATGGCAATTTAAAGGCTTTATCAGTATGGCATTGCAGTTAATGCATCAACATTTTCATATTGAGATTAGTGCTGTAGATAACAGCGCTGATGATAAGCATAATGCGGATAGAATATTAACCAATTTATTGCACTTGTTTGAATTGTTACAAGGGGCAAGTCAACGACATCGTCAACCGCAAGAGCTGTTATTTTGGTTTGAACAACAAAGCCAGATAGACAACCCAGAAGTTGAAGCTGAGCTACGTTTAGAAAGTGACGAAAACCTGATCCGTATTATTACGCAACATGGCTCTAAGGGTATGGAATATCCGGTGGTGTTTGTGCCGTTTGCCACGCGTCATAAAGACCCGCTTAAGTTCGGTAATCGTCAGGTCAGTTTTATCGAATTTCATGATAAAAATGGCGTGCTACAACAGAGCCTAGACGGTAACGACGATGCGAAAACCCGCATGGCGTCAGAAGCTTATGCTGAAGCTATTCGGCTGTTATATGTAGCGGTTACTCGCGCGGAAAAACGCTGTTATATTCTCAGCACGGCTTTCGACCATTATGAAAATTCTCCCTTAGGTAAAACACTAAAATGGTCGGCAGATACTGATATGGCAACCAGCTTGCAGCAATTAGTGCAAGACAATCCTGATGAAATAGCCCTTGCAGTGTTAGACAACTATTTAGCCGGAGAAAGCTTATCACAAGAAACCTTATCAAAAGAAACGCTATCAAATGAAACCTTAGCTAAGCAAATTTCAGTCACGGGCAATACCAATATCAATACCCAAAGCACTAATGATGAAATCAATGCCAAGGTTATCGTTGAAAAACAAGCTCAAGTAGCGCGTTTTGAGGGTAAAATTGAGCGTGATTGGTGGTTAAGTTCATTCTCCGCTTTGAGTAAAAATCTACGTCATAATGGTGTTTCTTCGCCTGATCGAGATAATCAAGAAACCGAACTTGCTGATCAAGGCGATAATACCTACAACGCACTATCAAGTCATATTAACGAGTTACGTTTTACCTTAACCAAAGGTGCACAAACCGGTAACTTACTGCATGATATTTTAGAACAAACCGACTTTTCAGCCCCTGATTGGCAAAAAAGCTGCCATTGGCCACTGGTAAAATATGGCGCTATAGATAGCGTAATAGAAAGTGTGGCAGATAGCAGTTTAAATAGTTCAGGAGAGAGTTCAATCGAGAGTGGCGAAAATACGCCGCAAAACCATGGCCAAACACGGTTAATAACATGGTTAGAAGAGGTATTACACACGCCACTTAACGTAAATAACTCTTGGTCTTTAGCTCAGCTTGAGTTGCAAGATACCTTACGAGAAACCGAGTTTTATTACCCCATGCGCTCGGCAAGTAGTAGTTTATTAACAAAACTGCTGACCGAGCATAGAAATAGTAATGCTAGTAGCAAAATAGCTAAAAATCATCGAGTGCATCTGCCTTCTTATCATCAACTTAAAGGTATGATGCATGGTTTTATCGATTTGATTTTTCAGGCCGATGGTAAATATTATGTTTGTGATTATAAGTCTAGCCATTTAGGCGATCACTATAGTGATTATAACGATCTGGCTATGCGTCATAATATCGAGAAAAATCATTACGACTTACAATATCTTATTTATGCTTTGGCATTACACCGTCATCTAAAATATGCCTTGGCTGATTATGATCCCGAGCAGCATTTTGGCGGTATTTATTATTTGTATTTACGTGGTATGAGCAACCAAACTCAGCATCAAGATTGTGGTGTTTATTATCGCCAAATTACCCTCGCAGAATTAGATCAACTTGATGATATTTTTGCTGGAGAAACCACTAATGCCTGAAGTCATGATTAACCATAAAGTACAAAGTGAAACTATTTATGCATCGTTTCAACATGCGTCAAGTCAACTTGATGGTTTGGTTGCTGTGGATTATTTTTTCGCTAAAGAAATCAGCCAATGTCTGGGTTTTTACCTGACTAATAACTTAGCTGATAAACAGACTGATGACATGCAAAGTGATGAACAACTGTTATCCAATCAACAACAATGGTTTCATTTGTTGATCGCTTTAAGTGCGAGTCTGCGAGACGGTCATACTTGTTTACCCTTAGCGCAAGTCGCCGGTAAACGACTCTTTAGTGATGGCACAAGTCAAAGTGCTGATGTGAACGAAAACCCCACAGTGGTAACAACAGATACTAAGGGCTTTATATTTGCCGACCTTAAAACCCTTACGGCGCTGATGGAAAAACTTCCTTTAGTAAGCTTGGAGCAAAAGATAGAGGCCGAGCAACAACCGATAGTGTTAAGTCATGAACGGCTTTATTTACGGCGCTATTATCAATTTGAGCAAGAGCTAAAGCAGCTAGTGCGAGAGCGACGTAACAGTAGAGAGAGGCAAGTTGAATCAGCTGAAAATACCCAGCAAGCAAAATGTGAACTTGATACCATCAAAAGCATTGTCAGCACTTTGTTTCCTGATTTAGCCGCACAGAATGAGTTACCCACTAGCGCCATTGACTGGCAAGGCGTTGCCGTAGCTAATGCGATGAATAAAGACTTTGCTATTATTGCCGGTGGTCCTGGTACAGGCAAAACTTATACCGTGACTAAACTGCTTGCTGCCTTGGTCATGTTAGCCATAGCAGATAGCGAAAACTCAAGTCAAGGTAGCCAAAACTTAACGGATGAAAGCTCAAGCGACTCAAACTTAAATAGGGCAAGTTTTACGGCCCCACGAATCGCCTTAGTAGCGCCAACAGGCAAAGCGGCACAACGCTTATCAGAATCAATCACCAATGCGGTTCAAGATTTTCGTGGTATTATTGCTGATCAAGTATTAGATCTTATTCCAGAGCAAGCAAAGACCCTACATAGATTATTAGGCGTTATTCCTGATCAGGTCAATTTCCGCCATTATCAAGAAAATAAACTCGCGATAGATATTTTACTGATTGATGAAGTATCTATGGTCGATTTACCTATGATGACGCGAATTTTTCGCGCCTTACCAGCCACCACTAAAGTCATTTTATTGGGTGATGCTGATCAATTACCTTCAGTGGCGGTTGGCAGTGTTTTAGCTGATTTTGCACCGCGTCCACACTTAGGTTACAGCGCTTTAAATCATCAATATTTAGCCCAGGTAACCGGTTATCAAACGCTGACAAAAGATAGCAGCGTATTAGCGGCAGATGAGCAATACAGCGCCGGAGATTGCGTCACCTTTTTAATGAAAAGTCGTCGCTTTGATGGCGAAGGTGGCATAGGTAAAATCGCCAATTATGTTATTAAAGGCCAATATCAAGAAAGTTGGCAGTTATTGCAACCAAGCGAGCCACCGAGTAACGACAAACAACTCACCTTATTATCGGGCACTATTGAAACTTGGCTTACACCCTTGGTTGAGCAGTATTACCTAGGCCTTTGTCAATGCGACAAGGTTGAAGAGGCTTTTGCCTTATTGGCTAAATTTAGAATTTTATCGTCAACGCGTAAGGGCCCACAAGGGGTCGAAAGCTTAAATGCCTTAGTGATTGATATATTGCGTAATAAAGGGGTAATTCCTTTTAATCGCTTTGAATCAAGTAATACCTTATACGCCAGTCAACCGATAATGATCAGTGAAAATGACTATCGCTTAGGTGTATACAATGGCGATATTGGCTTGCTATGGCGTAATAGCCAAGGGCATTTAATGGCCGTATTTGAGAATACACAGGGTGGTTATGACTGGATAATGCCGTCGCGTTTGCCTAAATTTGAAACGGTTTATGCGATGACTATCCATAAAACTCAAGGTAGTGAGTTTGAACATGTCGCTATGGTGCTGCCTGAGCAAAAAGACAATAGATTATTGTCGCGTGAATTATTATATACTGGCATTACTCGAGCTAAGCTGCAGTTAAGTATTGCTAGCAGTCAGAGCGTTTGGCAAAGTGGCGTAAGTCAGCAAGTTAAACGCCATTCTGGCTTGGCAATAAACTAGCTTTTATCACCCTAATTGTTCATCTTTATTGAAATTATAGAAGTAAGTTAAGAAATGAAATTAAAAGACATTGAAAAACCCGTTTACCGTAAACACCTCAATATTATTATTGTCAGCTTTATTGCTAGTTTGCTTATTTTAGCTTTGGCTTACGGACAAGCTTTGATCATGCTATTTGCTGATGTTGGCAATATAACCCCGGAGCCGGCAGTTAAAGCGGCAGGTGAGTTGACAAAGGATGGCGCCGCATCAGAAAGTAATTTTAGGTATAATTTTATTGGGGTATTATTGGCATTATTAACCTGTGTTTTTGCTTTGCATCGCCTACGAGCCAGTGCATTTTTTAGTGAAGTGTATTATGTTTGGCAAATTAAGCAGCAACAAAACGCGATATATCGTAAACTGAAAAAAATAAAAGCCGCCGCTGCCAATGACAATGTTAATGCACTGATTATTTTAAATTTTTATTATGCCAGTTTAAAGCAAATTTATTTATTAGATGACAACACCTTAACCATGTCTAAACTTGATAAAGATATTAGTGAATTGAATACGCGAATAGAAAATAAAAATTTAACACTCTCTACCGATCAGTTTAATAAATCACTGTTGGCAGATTATTAAAATACCCATGTGAGTGATATGTCATGAGAGGTTAGTTTATAGCTTAGGTTTGATTAGGTCGCAATATCCTAGTCTAAGCCGTAGCCTTTTACCTTAATAAGACAGTAGTATAATTTATAGTAAAGGTTTTAATATCAGTGCTGTAAATTGTACGAATTGATTACATGATCACTCAGTATGATCACTCAGTATGATCACTCAATATGAACAAGGCTCATTTTTGATCTTAAGTTTAACACCTGAGCTTGTTATGGAATAAAAACACAGGAAAATATACCGCGCATGAAGAAGTTAAAAAATGAAGCTGAATTATTGAAAAAAGCCATTGTTATTGGTGAAGGTTATGCGAAAAATCGTGGCTATAAAGGCTTTTCAACCACTAACGCCGCAAAGGACAAAATTGAAAGCTTATATCGCTTATTGGTCAATGATAAACTTATTCAACCTTTGCCAAAAGATGCTGAAGACTTGGCCAGCATGAAACATAAGTTATCGTTATGGATTGCCAAACAGTTACCGGCAGATCATCCGTTACTGAAATAACGAGGCATTTATCTCAGGCGCTAACTTAGCGGGCATAATGCTTAGTTTAGATTAGTGGCTTTGATATGAGTGCCGTGTTCATCGTAACGTTTTTACAGTACATTTTTTAGAGAATTTTTTAGAGTACTTTTTATAGTACATCCTTGATAGTCATAGAGAAGCAAACAAGTTATATGAATCGTAAAAAGAAAATTAACCAAGCCTTAAAATCAAAAGTTAAGAAAATGAATGCTAAGTTGCAAAACTCCAGCAAGCCTAAGTATGTTTCTAAGGCCGACCGGGTGGCTGTTGCAGAAAAAGAAGCTGAAATTCATTTAGCTGATTGCACAGAAAACTCGCCTGAAAGTGTTGGTGATAGTGCTGTGGATAGCGTTACTGATAGTGGCTCATAATAAGCTATAAATTATTAACATGTGCACAAAATTAGCAAGGTTAAAACCGACTAAATACGACTTACAAAACAGTACCCAAGGCGATACCATCACCCGCAGGTACTATGTAGGTTGGACTTTAATCCATCAAGTTAAATGAAATTTAACCCTGTTAGCATAGATACTGAGCGATAAAACAATACACAGCTGCAGATTTTTTTGGTCCATCAGATTAATCACTCGCTTAACGATTGACGGACTAAAGTCCGACCTACAAAAAATTACCCAACGCTAAATGATCACTAAACGTGACATTATCACCCGTAGGCCTTATGTAGGGTGGACTTTAGTCCATCAAGTTAAATGAAATTTAACCTTGTTAGCATAGATACTGAGCGATAAAACAATACACAGCTGCAGATTTTTTTGGTCCATCAGATTAATCACTCGTTTAACAGTTTACGGATTGAAATCCAAATAACAAAAAATCAGCCAGCACTTTACCACTTTTTACGCGCTACAAATGGCTTGTGCTGTTCAGCTTTATGGGTTTGATTATAAATTTTTCGATGAACATTTTTACCCATTAAAATTCTAATTTGATAATAAGACTCACGAAATAACGCCCAACCTTTGCTACCTTGCCAACTCTTGTTATAAAGCTTTTTATTGGCTGCGATCGCGTCAGGTGATTGTTGCATTAAAGTAAGGGCGAAGGTGTGTGCATCGGCTAGAGGACTTGCTGTGATTTCAGTGACTAAATTTAAGGCCAGCGCTTGTTGGCCGGTAAACGCTTCTGCTGTCATAGCGAGCTTTTTTGCTTGATCAATCGCGAGGAGGTCGCGCAATGCTATTGTGCCGCCCATATCAGGTATTAAGCCCCATTTACCTTCTAGGATAGATAATGAGCTGTCAGGTGTAGCAAACCTAAAATCTGCTCCTAAGGCTATTTGTAAACCGCCGCCCCAACATCGGCCATGAATAGCGCAAATAACGGGTACGGGAATATCCTGCCAACCGGTAGACACCACTTGCGCTAAGTTTGCATGCCAAGGTAAGACCTTAAATAGCAGTTTGATCATGCTCATTGGTGATTTCATGATAGATTTAACATCTAAGCCAGAACAAAAATCCTCGCCATTACCTGATAAAATAACCGCACGAATGTCACGGTTTTTACGCAGTGTTTTTATCGTCTGCCGAATGGCGATAAACATTGGCATATCTAAGGCATTAAGCTTATCTGCACGATTAAGTTTAACGTGGGCAATATTATGGGTGATCTCTACACTTACGCGTTGCTCAGTCATGGCTGTCCTAGCTCAATAGCCTATTAGGCTATAAATATTATGCTAACGTTATTTGATGGTATGACCAGTACCATAGCGAAAGCGTTTATTAATGTCTACATTGAGTTAGCTTTGTCTAAGCTGAAAACTTGTAAAAGTAGAGAATTTATCGCACATTGTTAGCTGAGATGGTTAGCCGATAGGGTTAGCATATATTTTTAGCACCTGATTATTGTGGCAATATTATACAAAGCGTTGCAGCGATATTATATTAAACATTACGGCGAAATCACATGAAAAACAAATTATTGTTATCAACTGTTTTAACCTTAGCAAGCGTGCCGCTATTTATGCATGCTGCTGCGCAAGCTCACCAAGAGCCAGTTTTTGCTATCGCTATACACGGCGGCGCAGGCACAATAAATAAAAGTAAAATGACTACAGAAAAGCGTAACGCCTATGAAACTAAGTTAAAACAAGCGCGTGATGCCGGTTATGCTCTGTTAGCAGATGGAAAATCTAGTCAAGCGGCTGTTATTGCCGCTATTCAAATATTAGAAAACTCGCCATTGTTCAATGCCGGCAAGGGCGCAGTTTACACTTTTGATGGCGAGCACGAACTTGATGCCTCGATAATGAACGGTAAAACCTTAAATGCCGGCGCCGTTTCAGGAGTGAAAACCATTAAAAGCCCAATAGCGTTAGCCGAAGCCGTGATGGAAAAGTCGGTGCATGTCATGCTTAGTGGCGAAGGTGCGGAAGTTTTTGCGCAACAACAAGGCTTAGAAAGTGTTGAAAATAGCTATTTTGATACCGATGCGAGATACCAGTCGTTATTAAAAGCTAAAAAGCAGTTAGTAGAGCAAGAAAAAACGCTGAAAAACTTTCAAGCTGCTCATCAAACACTGGGTAATGAATATAAATTTGGCACAGTTGGCGCGGTTGCACTGGATAAATCAGGTACATTAACAGCAGGGACTAGCACAGGCGGCATGACCGCAAAACGTTTTGGCCGTATTGGTGACGCACCCATTATTGGTGCGGGTACATACGCGAATAATGACAGCTGTGCTGTTTCAGCAACAGGTCACGGTGAATATTTTATTCGCTATCATGTCGCCGCAGATATCTGTGCGCGTATGCAGTATCAGGGCATTAGTCTTGAGAAAGCCGCAGACGTAGTGATAAATGATGTTTTAGTTAAAGCTGGCGGCTCAGGTGGTATTATTGCGATTGATACGGCGGGTAATATTACTATGCCATTTAATAGCACAGGTATGTATCGCGCGAGTAAATCGTCAAATGGTGCAGAATTTATTGGGATATTTAAAGATGATTAAAAAATTGATGATTTTGAATACGAGACTTATTTCAAAAAACAGATTGGTTTTAAAAAATAGATTGGCTTCAAAAAAAATAGTCGTTGCAAAAAATAGCGTGACTTCGACAGCTTCAATTACCTCAAGGCGTTTTATTAATTGGCCTCACATAAGCCACTTGAAAACCTTGCTAGGCTTATCTATCGCTATGGTACTTGTTGGCTGTTCAGATGACGTGGGTAAAGTTAGCCTAGGATTATTTACCACAAAAGACGTGGTCATCAACGCTAAGCAAGACCCGATTGTCACTGGGGTAACATGTCATATTAGTCATGTGGAAGCCGATTTAGATTTTTCTGATCCATCAGATATGAGTATTGCTTGTCGACAAACGGGTGAAATATCCGCGCAAGCTTTAGCAAAAATTGATCGTTCAAAAAATGGTGAAGTAGTCTTTAAAGAGTCAAAAAGTATTTTATTTAAAAGCTTAAAAGTCAGACGTATTTATGATGCTGAAAATAAAAGCCTTATTTACCTGTCTTATTCAACGAAAGAGTCGTCTGGCAGTCATCATCATTCATTATCAACAGTGCCTTTATACAATACTAAAGCTTGGCAATGGGCCTTGGCTCAAGATGTGAAAAACTAGATGTTTAAGACCTTTAACTGATGAAAGTGAAGCATTAACTTGTGGGATATAACCCATGTTAACTTTTGATTTTATTTGTAGTGTTGTTTACTTAACAACCCATAAAATCAAAGCGTAAAGATTTAAAAAGTAGTATAAATTATGTTAGCAAAACTGTTTAGTCCGAAAGAAATTATTGATGAAAATACCCAGAATTGGATATTTGATACCTTTGCATGGGCCATTGAAAATTTTGAAATTAATGTGCTTAAAAATGATAGTCGTTTAATACTACCGACCAATGAGTTTTATCCTGGCAAAGTTAGCAGTATTGATGAAATGGCTCAAGCTATGTTCATCAACACCAAAAACTATGCGGGCATGCAAAAGTGGCCGATACAACTTTCATCAGCCACACCGGCATCAAATACTGCCATTGAAGATTTGAGTTTAGGGCCAATTATTCGAGGCGATCATGCTGAGGTTGCCATAAGCAATGGCAATGGAGCCTTAATACTGGGGTTTACGCCAAACCAGGTGAATCAACCACAAGACTTAATTGCCGCTATTAGCCAAACACTGGCCAGTATTTTGGTGATTTCAAACAAGGTTTTGCCGCCGGGAGGTAAAGAATATTTACCCCAAGCGACAGATCTTGTCGCTTGTTTTATGGGCTTTGGTGTTATTTTTGCCAATACAGCCTATCAATTTAAAGGTGGTTGTGGCGCTTGTAATAATGCCAGTTTAAACCGTCAAGCGGCATTAACCGAACCTGAAACTTTATATGCATTGGCTCTTTTTTGCGTTTTAAAAAAAGAGCCAATGAAAAATGTTAAAGGCCATCTAAAGTCACATTTGAAAAAAGATTTTGTTAACGCTTATAAAAGCATTGAACAATCACTTTTAAGCACGACACAACCGGCCTTATTAGCTTTGGTAAGTGAATAATTTACAAAAGCTAAAAAACTAAAAAACTAAAAAGGTGAAAAGTTTTGACTCTATAGCACGACCGGGCTGTTAGGTTATGAAGTCAACGGTTTAGGGGGAGAGAGAAAGTTAGTACTTTAGTCAAAATTGCTTTTATAGGTGTTTATCTAACGTATAGCTATTTTTTACCTTTTGTAGGTCGGACTTTAGTCCGTCAACGGTTAAGCCGGCAATTAACGCGATGGGTTAACAAACCTCTGCAACTAGGTGTGATTTTTGTTGTTTAGAATTTTGCCAAAGATAGTTAAATTTCATTTAACTTGATGGACTGAAGTCCAACCTACAAAGGCCCAGATAAAACTTACGGGTAATTGCGTAACGTTTGGCGATTTTTTGTAGGTCGGATTTTAGTCCGTCAACGGTTAAGCCGGCAATTAACTCGATGGGTTAACAAATATCTGCAACTAGGTGTGATTTGTGTCGTTTAGTATTTTGCCGAAGATAGTTAAATTGCATTTAACCTGATGGACTAAAGTCCAACCTACAAAGGCCCAGATAAAACTTACGGGTAATTGCGTAGCGTTTGGCGACTTTTTGTAGGTCGGACTTTATTCCGTCAAGCGTTTAGTCAGTGGTTAATCTGATGGGTTAACTCAGATTTGCCGCGGGTATTTTTTATTTATCTATGTGTTAAGCACAGTTAAATTTCATTTAACTTGATGGACCGAAGTTCAACCTGCATCGAGCCTACGGGTGATCAGATAGCGTTGGGCAATTGTTTTTTAGGCCCAGTTTCACTCCGTCAACCGTTAAGCTGGCAATTTTCAAGTAGAGCGGGTATATACTTATTCATTTGCCATTGCTTACCTGTTAATATAGCTTCTTTGTTATCTGTTTTGAGTCTGTCTTGTCTACTGCAATCACCGCAACTTCCACTGCTACTAAAAAAGCTAATAAAAACGTCACCGTAAAATCCCTTTTTAACCTTTTAGAGCAGGTTAAATTATCTGATAAAACGCGCATTAAAAAGCGCTTATTGGGTGTTAAAAGTATTACTGATCAGGGTAAGCAAGAAAAAAGCTTACAGCAAATAGCGGCATTGATTGAACAATCGATAGAAAATAAACAACTTCGTCTCGCTAACGTACCTAAATTTAGTTACCCGGAAGCTTTACCGGTTTCACAAAATGTTGATGTTATTGCTAAAGCTATTGATGAAAATCAAGTGGTTATTATTGCGGGCGAAACTGGCTCAGGTAAAACTACCCAAATTCCGAAAATATGTTTGCAGCTTGGGCGTGGTATTGACGGTATTATTGGTCATACTCAACCCCGACGTATTGCTGCTAGAACGGTAGCAAACCGTATTGCAGAAGAACTCAACACCAAGTTAGGTGACGCCGTTGGCTATAAAGTGCGCTTTAATGACCAAGTGGGCAAGCAAAGCTATATCAAGTTAATGACCGACGGTATTTTGTTGGCAGAGATGCAAAAAGACCGTTTGTTACGCCAATACGACACCTTGATCATTGATGAAGCGCATGAACGTAGTTTAAACATTGATTTTATTCTGGGTTATTTACGCCAAATTCTCCCTAAACGTCCTGATCTAAAAATCATCATTACTTCGGCAACCATTGACCCTGAAAAATTTGCCAAACATTTTGCCAGTGCTGCTGGTGTTCCTGCGCCCATTATTGAAGTATCGGGTCGAACTTTTCCAGTTGAAATGCGTTATCGGCCCCTGAACGAGGCAAGTGATGAAAGCAATGATGATGGCGATATTATTTCAGGCATTCTTAATGCGGTTGATGAGTTAGGCGCCGATGATAGTGGTGATATATTAGTGTTTCTCAACGGTGAACGAGAAATTCGAGATACCGCACGCTCATTAGAAAAAGCAAACTTACGCCACACTAATGTGCTGCCACTATATTCTCGTTTAACCGTTGCCGAACAAAATTTAATATTTAAACCCCATACTGGCCGTAATATAGTGTTAGCCACCAACGTTGCTGAAACCAGTTTAACTGTGCCGGGCATTAAATATGTTATTGACCCAGGTACCGCAAGAATTTCTCGTTATAGTTACCGTACCAAAGTGCAACGCTTGCCGATAGAGGCTATTTCTCAAGCCAGTGCTAACCAACGTGCTGGTCGTTGTGGTCGTGTATCGTCAGGGGTCTGTATTCGTCTTTATTCAGAAGAAGACTTTTTAAACCGCCCTGAATTTACCGACCCTGAAATACTGCGCACTAATTTAGCGACTGTTATATTGCAAATGTTGTCCTTAGATCTAGGCGAAATTGCTGACTTTCCGTTTGTTCAACCACCAGATAATCGCAATATTACTGATGGGGTGAAGTTATTAGAAGAGCTGGCCGCGATAGACGCGAAGGCAAATAAAGTGACCTTAACGCCAATAGGGCGCTCGTTAGCAAAATTCCCTATTGATCCACGTTTAGCTAAAATGATTTTAACCGCGTCAGACTTAGGCTGTATTGAACAAATATTCATTATTGTCAGTGCCTTAAGTATTCAAGATCCACGTGAACGTCCACACGAAAAGCAACAAGCAGCAGATGAAAAACATAGCCGTTTTAAGAACAAAGAATCTGATTTTGTTGGTTTATTAAAACTGTGGAGTTATGTTGAAGAACAACAAAAGCAACTAACCAACAATCAATTTCGTCGCATGTGCCAAAAAGAATTCTTGTCCTATGTGCGTATTCGAGAGTGGCAAGACATCTACAGTCAGCTAACGCATTCGTTACGCGAGTTAAAAATTCCGATGAGCCGCATCGAAGTAGACTTATCAGAAGAAGCTGAAAAAAGCGCCACTAATCCAAATGTAGATATTGTGCATCAAGCGATATTGTCAGGTTTACTCAGTCATTTAGGTCAACAAGATGAAAACCGAGAATATAAAGGCGCACGTGGCAGTACCTTCTTTATTTTCCCAGGCTCTGCCTTAGCTAAAAAATCGCCTAAATGGTTAATGGCGGCAGAGCTAGTTGAAACCAGCCGTTTATTTGCCCGTATGGCCGCAAAAATTGACCCATTGTGGATTGAACCCCTGGCTCAACATTTAGTTAAACGCAGCTACAGTGAACCGCATTGGGAGAAAAAGCAGGGCGCTGTGATGGGCTTTGAGCAAGTATCACTCTACGGCCTGATTATTGTTGCTAAGCGTAGTGTGCACTTTAATCAAATTGAACCTGATACCTGTCGTGAAATTTTTATCCGCGAGGCGTTAGTTAACGGTGAAAGCACGATTAAAGAGGCATTTTTAAAAGATAATCGTCAATTAGTGAATGAAATTGAAGCATTAGAGCAAAAAGCTCGACGCAGAGATTTTTTGATTGAAGAGCAACAGTTAGTTGATTTTTATACCGAAAAACTACCAGAGAACGTTAATTGTCAACGCAGCTTTTTAGCATGGTGGAAAAAGCAAAAACAAGCCGACGCCAAACTATTAAACTTTACCAAAGCCTTTTTGTTAAAAGAAAGTGCGGTTAAGTTATCGGCCACTGAATATCCTGAAACCTGGCAGCAAGGCAGTTTAACCTTACCGCTGAGTTATCATTTTAACCCGGGCGATGTCGACGACGGTATCAGTGTTTTGATACCGCTAGGAATATTAAATCAAGTGGAAAACATTGGTTTTGATTGGTTGATCCCCGCTTTACGGCTTGAACTTATTACGGCATTAATTCGAGCTTTACCTAAAGCATTAAGGCGTAATTTCGTGCCTGCGCCTAATTACGCCGAAGCTTGTTTAGCGGCAATCACTAACGCTGATGTCGCATTAACTACCGCCATTGAAAAACAGTTGTTAAGAATGACAGGTGCTCGTCTACCGGAAGACGCTTGGCAAGGTTTAGCGCTAGTACCGCATTTATCGATGAATTTTAAAATTGTTAATGAACATGGCAAATTGATCCAACAAGGTCGCAAGCTCGACGAATTAAAAGACAGTTTACAAGGTAAGGTGCAAGCGTCGATTAAAAAGGTCGCTGACAAAGGTATTGAACGCAGTAATATCGACCAGTGGGACTTTAAAAGCTTGCCAAAAAGCTATGAAAAGAAAGTCGCTAATATCACCATAAAAGCCTTTCCAGCTTTGGTGGATAAAAATAAGTCTGTTGCTATCGAGTTATTTGAACATGAAAGTTTAGCTGAACAAGCCATGCTTGACGGGGTCAGTCGACTTGTTTTACTGAGCATACCGTCGCCAATAAAATATTTGCAGGAAAAGTTACCCAATAAAGCTAAATTAGGGCTGTATTTTAATCCCTTTGGTTCGATAACTGATTTGTTAGATGACTGCATCCTTGCTGGCTGTCAATTTTTAGTTAACGAATACGGCGACTTACCACGTGCTCAAGCAGAGTTTGAAGCCTGCAAAGAACATGTTCGTGCAGAAATTGCAGATTGTGTCTTAAGTGCGGCGATTAAAGTTGAGCGAGTATTAAGTCTGGCACATGATGTACGCAAAAAAATGAAAGGCAAAATGTCGTTAAATGTTGTGCAATCTCATGGTGATATTAAAAGCCAATTAGAGGCCCTAGTTTTTAAGGGCTTTATCACTAAAGCGGGATACCAACGTTTGGATGATATTGCCCGTTATTTAAGCGCCATGTTACGACGATTAGAAAAGTTGCAAATAGACCCTAACCAAGACCGTTTGAAAATGTTAGAGCTTGAAAAAGTGCAAAAATCATTAGATACAGTCATTGCTCAACAACCTAAGGGTCAACCAATAAGTAAAGCCTTAATACAAGGTTATTGGATGATAGAAGAGTTGCGGGTATCACTTTTTGCACAAAATTTAAAAACACCTTTTCCAATTTCAGCTAAAAGAATATTGAACTACATCAAAGAACATGCATAATTTTAGTACAATAATTTGACAGTTATCGTTACCATGAGTATAAATGAAAGTGTACTAACGATAAAAATACAATGGAGTAGTGATGGCTAATTACGATGATAAACGGAACTTTTATCGCATGATGTTAAACAGTGAAGTAACCTTGACCATTATTGACGATGAAGCTAATAGCAAGGCTTTAGTCACATGTCGTGATTTAAGTGCAACGGGTATAGCGATTGAGATGCAGCACCCATTAGAAATAAATACAGCGGTGCGTATCAGTGTTCAGTCGGTCAACAATGCTGTGCTACCCTTAAATGCTACAGGCAAAGTAGTGAGAGTAACGGAAGATAGCGCAAACTGTTATTTGATTGGCGTTAATATTACTGAGATTGATTAAGTCAGCGGAAATAAGTAGCTAGAAAAAGTCTAGCTACTCTTATTAAGCTATTAATATTTAGCCACTAATATCTAGTGGCTAAATATGGCTTTATATAGTCAAGTTACTCAACTTGGCAGACCAAACCTTTAAGATAATAGCCTTCAGGGTAATTTGACGATACCGGATGATCCGCGGCTTGGTGCAATCGATCAACAAAGTAAGCATTTCTTTTCGCGTCTAATGCCCCATCAGCAACCACTTTTTGAAATAAACTTGATTCCATTAAACCAGAGCAAGAAAAAGTTAACAAAATACCATTAGGGTTAAGCAACTGCATTGCTAACATATTGATATCTTTGTAGCCACGACATGCACCTGTTAGTTGAGCCTTTGATTCAACAAATTTCGGTGGGTCGAGAATTATCATGTCAAAGGTACGTTTTTCTTCACGGTATTGACGCAATAATTTAAAAACATCCGCTTTAACGAATGAGATATTTTTATCTTCTAACTGATTAAGCTCAACGTTTTTCTTGGCTAAGTCTAATGCTGATTCAGAAACATCAACATTAATGACTTCTTTAGCGCCACCCGCTGCACAATGTAGCGCAAAAGTGCCGGTATAAGAGAAACAGTTTAATACACTCTTATCACGGGCATATTTACCTGCAGCAAGACGAGATTCACGTTGATCTAAATAAAACCCCGTTTTATGGCCTTTAGCCACATCAACATGAATTTTAATACCGTATTCTTCAATAATACACTCTGTTGATGCTTGTGGTTCGGTTAACCAACCTGTTACCGGCTCTAAACCTTCTTTTTTGCGCACATCAACATCTGAACGCTCATAAATATGGCAACCCGGATAAAGTTCTTTAAGGCATTCAACTAAGGTATAGCGGTGCAAGTCTGCTCCGGCGCTCAGTAATTGGCAGACAATTAAGTTGTCGTATTTATCTATGGTGATACCGGGCAGGCCATCAGACTCGCCAGCAATAAGTCGATAGCCGGTTAAACCGTCTCTTTCGATAAACCAGTCGCGTCTTTTTTGCGCACTTAACAATTTATTACGAAAAAAGCTGCTATCAATTTCCTCATCAATATCAAAACTCCAAACCCGAATTCTAATTTGAGATTCTGGAGAATATGCGCCTTTAGCGAGCCAGTTGCCTTTGTTGTCATAGACATCAACCGTGTCACCAAGTAATGGGTTACCTTTAATTTTGTTAATTGCTTGAGAAAAAATCCAAGGATGTTTTCGGCGTAATGATTTCTCACGAGCAACTTTTAAATAAATTCTTGCTGACATAGGCCTATACTTATAATTACAATAATAATGGCGCGAGTGTAGTCAATGCATGGCGAGGGTGCAATGGTCAATTTTAACTATTTTTAATTTCAAAATTTTGATGTGAATGAAAGTTAACAATAACAATAACAATAGCAATAAGCTTAATTTAAGGTGAAAAATAATGGATGTAAGTTACATGGCACATGTCAGTGGCAAGGTTCAAGGCGTTTATTTTCGAGTTTCTAGCCAACAGGTTGCGATTGAACATAGTTTAAGTGGTTACGCGCGTAATTTAACTAATGGCGATGTAGAAGTGCTACTGTGCGGTGAAGAGAAAAATATTGATAAAATGCTAAAGTGGTTAGCAAAAGGTCCTCCAGAAGCACAAGTGGTGAAGGTTGACGTTAAGCAAGTACCATTTCAGGAACATAATTTTTTTTCGATTAGCTGAACTTCTACCTTTATCACGTTGGTATTTAAGGTTAATTAAGGCAAACTAGTTATTATAATAAACCGTGGATAAAAGGAAATAAATTGCGTTATATAGCCATTAATGATCAACAGCAGTTAAGTCTAGATGAAACTGACAAGCCAGCAATAGGTGACGATGAATGCTTAATCAAAGTCAGGGCTATTGGTGTTAATCGCGCAGATATTTTGCAAAAAAAAGGCCAGTATCCACCTCCGCCTGGTGAATCAAGCATACTCGGCATTGAAGCTTGTGGTGAACTTGTGGCTATTGGCGGGCTACAAACTAGTTGGAATGTTGGCGATAAGGTTTTTGCTATTGTGCCTGGTGGCGCCTACTCAGAATATGTTAAAGTCAAAACCGATCACTTAATAAAGCTGCCTGAAAATTTAAGCTATGTCCAAGGTGCGGCAATAGCCGAAGTTTATTTAACCGCTTATCAATGTTTATTTTCCATCGCTAACTTACAGTCAAATGCTAAGGTACTTATTCATGCCGGCGCTAGTGGTGTAGGTACGGCGGCTATTCAACTAGCTAAACAGCTTAATTGCTCAGTAACCGTTACTGTCGGTCATGAAGACAAAGTAGCAGCTTGTAAAGCATTGGGCGCGGATGAAGCGATAAATTATCACGAAACTGACTTTGTGACTTGGGCAGTACAACAAAAACACAGCTATGACGTTATTATCGATGTGGTTGCCGGCGAGTATCTTAACAAAAACATTAAGGTATGTGCGCTAGATGGTCATATTGTTATCTTGTCCATGCTAGGTGGCCGTTTTGCGGAAAATATTGATGTTGCTAAAATGCTTGCTAAGCGTGTAAACCTTCATGCCACCACATTACGTAGCCGAAGTAATGAATATAAAACCCAGTTAATTAAAGCATTTACGCAAGACTTTTATCATTGCCTTGACGTGGGCTCAATCAGCCCGGTTATTTACCAACAATATAGTTGGCATGAGGCAGAAGTAGCCCATCAGGTTATGTTGAATAATGAAAATATCGGCAAACTAATACTCACTGTAGATTAGTGCTATTAGCATTAGTTTTCGACGGTCAGTTCAGTGCTTAAACTGCGTACTTTAATATTAACACCCGTGGTAACTAGGTTTTTAAAAAAGTCATAAATTTGGCAAGATGAAAGTTGTTTACAGATAATTTCATACTTTAAAATGGCCGGTTTGTGACTTTGCAGTGCCGCCTGATTCAGCCAATAAAGTGCTTTGCTGAGGTTTTTTTCTACGTATTGTCCATTAATATACATTTGTGCAAGGTTCACTTGTCCTTGTGCAAAGTTGTAGTTTGCAGAGGTAGTAAATAACTCAAATGCTTGTTTTAAATTGGTTTCACTGAACCGCTGGTTAAGGAAAGCCTCACCCGTTAAATTCTCTCGTCGACCTTAAATAAAAATATTACTACGATATTTTCTTGGCTCAGGCCCTACGCGCTGTCCTAAAAGTTTGTCGTTAATAGGTCGCATCGCTTGATAAATAGCACCGGAAGTCAATTTTTGTTGAATTTCATGATGGTTATAATCAAAGCGCTTAGCTTCAAAGTAGTCTTTATAAGTTAGCTGGCCATAATAAATACTATTGATGGTCGCGTGTTGGTTGGGATAATAAAAACTGCCATAAACTAAGGTAATAATGTCACCCGTTATATCAACTACTTTGGCAATACGATATTTTTTATTGGGTCTTAGGTTATGGCTTACTATACGAAAATCAAACAAATAAATATCATTGATTTTTGGTGCTGCTACTATTTGGCGGGTTTGTTGTTGATCACGATTGGTTTGATAAATAACATAATAGCTATAATAGGCCAGAAAAAATAATACGGGGATTAATAATGATTTTTTTGAAGCTATAAAGTGCTTAAATGTCGGTATAAAAGCCGATAGCTTGAGCCGCTGAACTTGCCCGTTGTTACTATTTTCAACCCTACTTACTTTAAACATTATATATCCCTATAAAGATGAATTAGCCTGGAAAAACTCTATTAGCAAACCATCATGAATTCTAACATCTTCAATGGCAATATTATTAACATCTTGGAAATGCTGGCTAAATAAACAATAGAGTCAGGACAGTAAATGCTAGGTGGCCTAAATCCCAGCACTTTGGACTAGCGTGGTCTAATCCAATCAGCCATAACAGAACAACAATTATCTTTAAATAGAGCCTTGATTTGATTTCCTCCCTTAGCATTGGGTGATTTTTTCTGTCGGTTTTTTGTAGGCCGGACTTTAGTCCGTCAACTGTTAACGAGATGGGCAACAGGTATCTGCAGCGCCTTATTTTTTTGCTCGTTCGCATTGATGCTGAGGACAGTTAAATTTCATTCAACCTGATGGATTAAAGTCCAACCTTGAATCATCATAAAGCCTACGGGTGATAATATAGTGTTGGGTGATTTTTTTTAGGTATTTTGTAGGTCGGACTTTAGTCCGTCAACTGTTAAGCGAGCTGTTAACGAGATGGACAACAGGTATCTGCAGCGCCTTATTTTTTTTCGTTCGCATTGATGCGCAAGGAAGTTAAATTTAACTTAACGTGATGGGGCTAAAGTCCAACTTACACTTTTAATTAACTATCTTAACCAACATATTGAAAGCGTTTGAGCTGCTTTCCATCTCTTTCAATAATTTCATCAAACATAGCAAGTGGCCTAACCCAAATCGCTCTTTCACCGTATTCAGGTTGATAAACCACCATAGTTTCTTCAGTTTCACTGTGGGTTGCTAAGTGTAGTACTTGGTAAAAATTACCTTTAAAATGTTGATAACGTCCGATTTTTAGCATGAATAATCTCATTGTTTCTAGTTTGTTAGTTTTGTCGACCATTGTTGTGAAATTTTACTGTCACTGGCTTTGGCTTCTAACCATTTACTGCCTTCACTGGTTAACTCTTTTTTCCAAAACGGGGCTTTGGTTTTTAAAAAATCGATAAGAAATTCGCAAGCAGCAAAGGCCGCTTTTCGATGTGGGCTCGTGACACCAATAAAGACAATTTGTTCGCCAAGGGTTAAATCGCCAACGCGATGAATAATAGTCACCTTATTAAGCGGCCAGTGGTCGCGCGCTTCAGCCTCTATTTCACTCAATACTTTCTCTGTCATGCCAGGGTAGTGCTCTAGCGATAATCCTTGTACTCCAAGCCCTTCATTAAAGTCTCGAACTTTACCAACAAAAGTTACTACAGCGCCATCTTGGTTGTCATCTGCGAGTTTTTGATACTCATCTGCAACAATAAAGTCATTCTGTTGTACGTTGATCATATTAGCCTCCGGTAACAGGAGGGAAAAAAGCGACTTCATCACCGGCATTGACACTATGTGACCAATCGGTGATTTGCTGATTAACCGCAACAAGTAAGCTATCAGCCGACATAACTTTGGCCCATAAATCATCTGTGTTAGCGAGTTGTTGTCGAATTAGCTCTGTTGTCATATTTTCACTGGCCGATATTTGCAAGCTATCGGTGGATAATTGTTCGCGTAGGCGAGCAAAAAACAAAACTTTTATCATGATTAGATCCTTTCTTGAGTCGCAGGGGTATGAAGATAGCTGCCTGATTTTCCACCTTGTTTTTCACATAAATGGATATTAGTAATAATCATGTCTTTTTGTACCGCTTTACACATATCGTAAATCGTCAGGGCGGCGGTTGAAGCGGCGGTTAATGCTTCCATTTCTACCCCTGTTTTACCTGAAAGCTTACAAAGCGCAGTGATTTTTACCCGGTTTTGCTTTGGCTCTGCGATTATGTCGACTTCTATTTTTGTCAGCATAAGCGGGTGACAAAGCGGAATAAGCTCACTGGTTTTTTTTGCCGCCATAATGCCAGCAATTCTGGCGGTGGCAAATACGTCACCTTTATGATGTTTTCCTTCGACAATCATTGCGAGGGTTTGCGCAGACATTTCAATATAGGCTTGAGCAATGGCAGTACGTTCAGTAACAATTTTTTCAGTTACATCAACCATATGGGCATCACCATTAGCATTGATATGAGTAAATTCGTCGCTCATCAAAAAATATTCTCTTAATTATTAGCTATTCAGCTTTATGTAAATTCACCGTTTATAGTACCTTATCTGAAGGTATATTTAGTGATTTATATTAAGAAAAGTGATTTGATATTAGTATCAAGTGATTAATAAAGTATTTATTAAAAATTGTAGTGAGGGTATTAAATTTAAGGTATCAGTAGGATGATTTTGATTTAGCTGTATTTAGGTACTATTTGATTTAGGTCGTATTTGAAGTTTTAATCGTTGTTACATTAAGATAACTTTGATTTTAGATAAACTAGAAGGGTATATAAAATAGATATATTAGAGGTGTATATAAAATTGGTTGCGGGAGCAGGATTTGAACCTACGACCTTCGGGTTATGAGCCCGACGAGCTACCAGACTGCTCCATCCCGCGTCCGAATGGTTTAAGTAAACACTTAAACAAGCCAAGTTGTTTTAATTCAAACTTAAGAATTGGTTGCGGGAGCAGGATTTGAACCTACGACCTTCGGGTTATGAGCCCGACGAGCTACCAGACTGCTCCATCCCGCGTCCGAATGGCTTAATAAATTAGCCAAGACAGCTTGTTTTAATTCTAGCTTAAGAATGCTTTAAAGTGGCGGTTAACTGCTTGCCTTAAAGCGAGGCGTATAATAAGGATACATCATCTTATTTGCAACATGTTTTATGCTTTTTTTAGCGATTAATTTCATTTATTTATTACTTGTTGTTTTTTTGCGCGTGAATGACTCGTATTTCAGACGATTAGTTGAAATTAGGCTGAATTTAAAATAAACAGCGCTTAACTTAGTAGATATTGTTAGATAGTTTGCGCTAATTTGTAAAAGGCCTATAAGTAGCACGTGTCTTTGTTTATAATCGCGGCATAAATTAGATTGGGAAACCTATATGCAGCAATTTTTAGCATTAACCTCACCAGGTATAGAAATATTACTGGCGCAAGAACTTAAAGATTTGAAAGCCGAACAAGTTGTTCAAAAGCCTGAGGGCGTTTATTTCACTTCAACGATTGAACATGCGTATCACATTTGTTTACGCTGTCGCTTATCCACTCGCATACTGCTGAAATTGGCTGAAGGTGACGCCAACAATAAAGATGAGCTTTATGCGGTAGCAAAGTCCATCACTTGGTCGGAAATGTTCTCTGTTGATAATACCTTTGCTATTGATTTTGTCGGCACAAGCGATGAAATCAGAAACAGTCAATTTGGTGCCTTAACGGTTAAAGATGCGGTTGTTGACCATTTTCGCGATTTAAACCAAGAACGTCCTTCAGTTGATAAGTCAGCGCCACAGGTAAGTTTTCAAGCACGTTTGTTAAAGCAAAAAGTTGTTATTTACTTAGACTTCTCTGGCCGTAGCTTATTTAAAAGGGGCTATCGAGAGCATTCGGGCGCTGCGCCATTAAAAGAACATTTAGCGGCCGCTATCATTACTCGTTCTGGTTGGTTAGAAGATACCTCTAAGCCTTTAGTTGACCCTATGTGTGGTTCTGGAACTATAGTGATAGAAGCGGTATTAATGGCAGCGGGTTATGCACCTGGCCTTGATAGAGCGCAATGGGGCTTTGATTTTTGGTTAGGGCATCAGCCTGCCGCTTGGAAATCAGCAAGGTCTGCTGCCATTGAACAATCACATGTTGGTTTAACGCAGCTTAAAACTAAAGTATTTGGTCTTGACCTTGATAGCCGAGTATTACAAACCGCCCAGCAAAATGCTAAAAATGCCGGCATACAAAGATTTATTGAATTCTCGTGTAAAAATGCTAATGACATAAAAAATGCCTTTGGTCCTAAAGGGACTATCTTATTTAACCCACCCTACGGTGAACGAATAGGTGAATTACCTGAACTGGTAGAAAGCTTTGCTTTATTAGGACAGAAATTTAAATCTCATTTTGTTAACTGGCGAGTGGCTGTTTTAACCGCCAATGCTGAATTGTTAGCCATGATGAAAATGGTGACTTTAAAACGTTATAAGTTTAAAAATGGCCCATTAGATTGTCAATTTGCACTTTATAATTTAGATGATAAGCAAGTGTCGAGCAGTAATGTTGATACTGAATTTGATGGTAAAGACTCAGACTTTGGTAATCGCTTATTAAAGAATAAGAAAAACTTGAAAGGCTGGCTTAAGCAAGAAGGCATAGAATGTTATCGTTTATATGATGCCGATATTCCTGAGTATAATGTAGCGGTTGATGTTTATGGCGATCACTTGGTTATTCATGAGTATACGGCGCCCGCTATTATTGAGCCTGAGAAAGTGGCGAAAAGATTACAAGAAGTGGTTTATTTTGCCCCTAAGGTACTTGGCGTTCCTACCGATAAAGTTATTATTAAAACGCGGGCAAAGCAAAAGGGCAAAGATCAGTACCAACGGGTTGAACAAACCAAAAAATCTATGGTGGTGCATGAATATGGCGCGAAATTAAAAGTAAACCTTTGGGATTATTTAGATACCGGGCTGTTTCTTGATCACCGTAAAACCCGCCAAATTGTTGCGAAAAAATCAGCGGGTAAATCATTATTGAATTTGTTTGCCTATACAGGTTCGGTTTCTTTGCAAGCGGCATTGCATGGCGCGGATACGGTAACCACGGTTGATATGTCGAAAACTTATTTAAGTTGGGCACAAGATAATTTTGTACTGAATAATCTCAGTGGTCATAAATATGACTTTATTCAAGCGGATTGTTTGCAATGGTTGAAGAAAAACGAGCAAAAATTTGATCTGGTGTTTATTGACCCACCCACTTTCTCTAATTCAAAGCGCATGGGAGAAAGTTTTGACGTGCAACGTGATCACATCAGTTTAATTACTGATGGAGTCAAATCACTTGCTGCGGGTGGTGAGTTAATTTTTACCAATAATAAGCGTAATTTTAAAATGGATTTTGACGCTATTTCTGCCTTAAATTTACAGGTGCAAGAAATAAGCGAGAAAACACGAGATAAAGACTTTCAACGCAACAAGCATATTCATAACAGTTGGTTGATTACACGTAAGGTGTAAGGTGAGTTAATATGTCGGTAAAATTTAATCTTTATGGCAGCGAAGGCTGTCATTTATGTGAAGAGGCTTTGGCATTATGCCTAGCCGTGATGCCAGCAGCAGATATTTGCGTGGTCGATATACTCGATGATGATAAGCTAGTTACGCTGTATCGTGTTCACATTCCTGTATTAGAGCGTCTTTCGAGCCAAGAAAAATTATTTTGGCCATTTGAACAAGCACAAGTTTTGGAGTTATTGTAGTTTATGGAATTAATTCGTATTTCCCAAGGTGAATTAGCCTTTGGCGAAGACAAAGTCTTAGATAAAGCGGATCTGAGTGTACAAACTGGCGAACGAATTTGTTTAGTCGGTAGAAATGGTGCTGGAAAATCGACATTAATGAAAGTATTAATGGGTTTTCAAACCTTAGATGATGGCCAAGTGCTTAAATCTAGCACTATGCAAGTCGCGATGTTAGAGCAAGATCCTCCAGAAACTTCAGATATCAGTGTTTTTGATCATATCGCACAAGGTGTAAAGGAAAATGCAGATTTAATTAAGCGTTATCATGCGATTATTCATGATGTTACTGAAGACCCATCAGACAAGAATCTTAATAAATTAGCCAATGTTCAAGATCAACTTGAAGTGGCAAACGCTTGGCAAGATGAACAGCGTATCGAGCAAGTGATGACAACCTTGGCGCTGAATCCAGATGATAAAATTTGTGACCTTTCAGGTGGTTGGTTACGTAAGGTCGCGTTAGCTAAGGCCTTAGTGACCGCACCTGATATTTTATTACTTGACGAACCCACTAACCATTTAGATATTAAAAGTGTTTTATGGTTAGAGTCATTTTTAAAAGACTTTGCTGGCACGATACTTTTTATTAGTCATGATAGAGCATTTATTCGTGGCGTATCGACACGTATTATTGACCTTGATCGTGGTGTTTTGAAAAGCTACCCAGGCAATTATGATCTTTACATAGAGCAAAAAGCGCATGACTTGCAGGTTGAATCACAACAAAACTCGCTATTTGATAAGAAGCTAGCAGAAGAAGAAGTGTGGATCAGACAAGGTGTAAAAGCTCGTCGTACACGCAATGAAGGCCGAGTAAGAGCACTTGAGAAACTTAGAGGTGAACGCCAAGCTCGTCGCGAGGTTCGCAATCAAAGTACGATGAATATTACCCAAGGTGACCGTTCAGGTAAGTTGGTATTTGAAGCGGAAGACATAACTATCGCTTTTGATGATAAAGTTATTATCAAAAATTTAGATTTATTGATCACCCGAAATGACCGCATCGCCTTTATTGGTGCTAACGGTACGGGTAAGTCGACCTTGATTAAAATGATTATGGGCAATCTTGAAGCTACCAGCGGTAAAATGCGCTCAGGTGTTAATTTAGATATTGCTTATTTTGATCAACATCGTGAAGCCTTAGATCTTAACCAAACCGTGCAAGAAATTGTGGGTGAAGGTAAGCAAGAAGTTGTGGTAAACGGTAAGCCACGACATGTATTAGGTTACCTTCAAGACTTCCTTTTTAGTCCTAAGCGTGCACGAACACCGGTTAGAGCCTTATCGGGTGGTGAAAAAAATCGCTTGTTACTTGCTCGGTTATTTTTACGCCCCAGTAACCTATTGATTTTGGATGAGCCAACCAATGATTTGGATATTGAAACCTTAGAACTATTGGAAGAAGTCGTTGCAAATTACGCAGGAACGGTTATTTTAGTTAGCCATGATCGCGACTTTGTTAATAACTGTGTCAATAGTTGCTTGTATTTTGATGGTACCGGACACGTTTCACAAATCGTTGGTGGCTATGATGATGTTGATGATTACTTAGCTTATAAAGAGAAGCAACGTGAAACAGCGACTAAAGCCGTTGTTAAAGTCGCCGTGGCTGAAAAAGCCAATAGCAAGGTTAATACCCCGGTTAAGAAAAAACGCTCATTTAAAGAGAAAACTGAGTTAGAAAACTTACCTGGGATTATTGATGAACTTGAAACATCAATTGCTGACTTGCAGGAAAAAGTTAATCACGCTGACTTTTTTAGTCAAAGCAAAGAACAAAGTAATAATATATTGAACCAGTTAGCTATAGATGAGTCAAAACTCGAAGTTGCCTACGCTAGATGGCAAGAATTAGATGATTAATAACAAAAGTGAGTTTAGTAGTTACATGAACAAATTTGTAAAATCAATTTTAGCATTAGGTATCACTAGTGCATTAGGACTATCCGTGGTTAATGCGGCAACTTACCAAGTTATTGATAAAGGTAATGTTTCTTCATTAAAATACACTTATTCACAACAGGAAAATAATAACGGTGAAGCTGCTATTTCTGGCACTGACATCTATAACTTTCCCGTGCAGTTTCAATACTTTGATGAAGAAGATTATGACTTTATCGTTCTTTTAGCTGAGCGAAGTCATGAAGGTGTGCACGACTTAGTTAATATTGAAGATGAAGTGGCTTTACGCGCAGGTAATCCAACGGCTAATGATCTTTCATGGGTTATAAGGTTTTTAAGTTCAAGAGCCGGTAATAGCCTTTATCAAGAAGTTGGTGATGTTTTTGCCATGACTAACTTTAATGGTCAAACAGAATTATTTAATGTATTTGATGAAAATATTCCTAATACAGATATTCTTACCCGTTCGACAAAAGAATTTATTAGTGGCATTACCAATGAAGGTTGGGTATATGGCAATGCCTCAGCGCCTTACTTACCGCTTGATTTTACTAAAAGTGATGCTGAAGAAGTAACACACTGGTTACGTGCATTTACTACCCGTGGTTTTTTCTCGTCTGACGGTGGTGCTAGTATCATCGAAGTCATTCCTCCTAGTGAAACAGATTTACCTGAAGATCAACGTTTTGGTGGTGAATCAGCCATATTAGATATTAGTGAGTCTCACTTTGCGGTTGGTTATGCAAGCACGAGTATTGATCAAAATGCCATTGACTTTATCAACGATGAAACCGGTGGTTGTGCTGATCCAGACATACTTGCTGATTTACCGTTTAAAGTCTGTGTGCAGCAGATTATTGCTGAGGTTTATAATACTGAAGCAATAAAATGGTCAATTGATGAACAAGGTATCATTAGCTCAGAAATATTAGGACAGTTAGTTACTCCTCATGTTGATGATGTACGTGAATATACTAACTATGCTCAAGCGATTAATAATCAAGGTGTAGCGGTTGGTTATGCTCATGGCTGGGTTAATGAAAATGTAACTGAACCCAGTGCAAGAGAACGCCGCAGTATATATGCAGTAGTATATAAAAACGGTGAAGTTATGGACTTTACTGAGGATCACGGCAAGTACTTTGATTCGCGTACCTATGACATTAACGATGCCGGTATAGCAATAGGGCATGTTAATGCTTTTATTAATGGTAACCAAAGAACTAAGTTTTATCATGTTGATACCAATGCTGAAACGATGGAAATGATTTTACCAACAGATTTTTTCAACGGTAGTTCGAGTACAGCTCGCGCTATTAATGAAAGTGGTAAAATAGTAGGTGAAGGTGAGGTTGAAACGCATAACGACAACACTAGTACCCCGAGAAGAACACATGGTTTTTTATATGATATTACCAGTGAAACTTTTACCGATCTTAACGACTTTTTAGCTTGTGGTAGTGATTATACGATTATTGAAGCACGTGACATTAATGATGCCAATGAAGTTTCAGCAACCGCATTGATCAGAGTGCCTCGTCGTGATTCAAAAGGTGAGTTAATGCTGGATGAGCAAGGCGAACAGCTACTTGAAGATGTAGTTCGTGCAGTAACCTTGCAGCCTATAGCGGGTGAGCTTGAAGATTGTAGTGCCGTTGAAGAGAAAGTAGAACGTCAAGGTGCAGGTTTTGGTTTAAGTAGTATTTTATTGTTAACGTTTGCCGGTTTAGCGCGCAGATTGACATGGAAGAAAAAGCTTAAGCAATAAATAAGCCTAGGCTTTTTAAAAACCCGGTAACATATTTTGTTACCGGGTTTTTTAGTTCTGAATCTTAAAAAAAATTGCCCAAGGCTACATGTTCACCCGTAAGCGATATTTAGGTGATATGTATGACCTATGCAGGTTAATTAGATTGAGCGCCTGTTAAAGGGTTGACGGACTGAAGTCCGACCTACAAAAATATCGCCCAAGATTACATGATCATTCGTAGGCCCTATTTAGGTTTAATACAGGTTCAATGTAGGTTGGACTTTAGTCCATCAAGTTAAATAAAATTTAACCGTCCTTGGTATAAATACTGAGCGATAAAAAATATATGGCTGCAGGTTTTTGCTGGCTGATTAGATTGAGCGCCTGTTAAAGGGTTGACGGACTGAAGTCCGACCTACAAAAATATCGCCCAAAACTACATGATCATTCGTAGGCTCTATTTAGGTTTAATACAGGTTCAATGTAGGTTGGACTTTAGTCCATCAAGTTAAATGAAATTTAACCGTCCTTGGTATAAATACTGAGCGATAAAAAATATATGGCTGCAGGTTTTTGCCGACTCATTCGCTGCAAGTGTTTATGACCCACTAGATTAATCGCCTACTAAAGGGTTGACGGACTGAAGTCCGACCTACAAAGCCATCGCCCAAGATTACATGATCATTCGTAGGCTCTATTTAGGTTTAATACAGGTTCAATGTAGGTTGGACTTTAGTCCATCAAGTTAAATTTTATATTACATATCAAATATGTAATATAAATATTTGATATGTAAAGTCCCCTAAGATCGTGTATGTAGCAAAGTATCTTATTATTTCACACTCAATGCTTTTTCACCGCGAGCAATACCGACACAGCCAGATCTCACTGATTCTATGATTTCTGTTTCGTTGGCGAGTGTGGAGATAAAAGCATTGATTTTCTCTGCATTACCCGTCAGTTGAACGGTGTAAACCTGCTTACCAATATCAATGATAGAGCCTCTAAAGATATCAGTTATACGTTTTACTTCACTACGTGACTTTTCGTTCATTGCCAAGACTTTAATCAGTAGTAATTCACGCTCGACATGACTTCGCTCGGTTAAGTCAGTTACTTTAATAACATCGATAAGTTTATTGACTTGTTTAACTATTTGCTCAAGTATTTTGTCATTACCTTTGGTGACAATAGTGATACGAGATAAGCTATCATCATCAGTGGGTGCAACGGTTAAGCTTTCAATATTAAATGCTCGTTGAGAAAACAACCCGACAATACGTGAAAGTGATCCTGCTTCGTTCTCTAATAATACGGCTAAGATTCTGCGCATTAGCTTTTCACTCCTTTTTTGATCCACATTTCATCAATAGCTCCAGTACGTATTTGCATCGGATAGACATGCTCATTTTCATCAACGAGCACATCGACAAAAACCAGTCGGTTTTTAATCGCAAAAGCCTCTTGAATTTTTTCGTCTAATTCATCAAGCTTATTAATTTGCATACCTACATGACCATAGGACTCAGCCAATTTAACAAAATCGGGTAAAGAATCCATATACGAAGAGGAATGACGTCCACCATAGACCATATCTTGCCATTGACGTACCATGCCTAAAGAGCGGTTGTTCAATGAAATAATGACCACAGATAAATTATACTGCAAACAAGTTGATAGCTCTTGTATGTTCATTTGTATTGAACCGTCTCCGGTAATACAGATAACATGGCTATCAGGAAAGGCTAATTTTACGCCCATTGCAGCAGGTAAGCCAAAGCCCATAGTGCCTAGACCACCTGAATTTATCCACTGACGTGGCTTCGCATACGGATAGTATTGCGCGGCAAACATTTGGTGCTGTCCAACATCAGAACATACGTAGGCTTCACCTTGTGTTGCTTTATACATGGATTCAATAACACGCTGTGGTTTTATTACGCCATCGGTTTGTTCGTAGCTAAAACTTTTAACTGCTCGCCATTGTGCAATTTGTTGCCACCACGTTTGGTTTTCTTCTTTGTTAACACTAAATTGCTTTTCTTCCAGTTCAACAAGTAACTGTTTAATCACAATGTCAAGCAAGCCAACAACAGGGATATGAGCATTAATAGTTTTAGATATCGAGGTGGGATCAATATCAACATGCACAATGGTGGCATCTGGACAAAATTTCTTCACATTGTTAGTCACACGGTCATCAAACCTTGCCCCTAAAGCGAGAATAACATCGGCATTTGCCATGGCTCTATTCGCTTCTAAGCTACCATGCATACCTAACATACCAATAAAGTTTTCATGTAAACCTGATATAGCACCCAATCCCATTAAGGTATTGGTCACAGGTGCGTTAAGTTTTTCAACTAATTCAGTCAGTAACTCTGCTGCATTCGCTATGATTACGCCGCCGCCAGCATAAACCACAAGACGTTTTGCTTGGCTTATTGCCTGTACCGCCTTCTTAATTTGACGGTGATGGCCTTTCACGTTTGGATTGTAAGAGCGCATGTTCACTTCAGCGCTGAACTTAAACTCTGCAGTGTGTTGTGGCATTAAAATATCTTTAGGTAGCTCGATAACCACAGGACCTGGTCGACCGGTACTGGCAATATAAAATGCTTTTGCAATAATGTTAGGTATGTCGACAACACTTCGACAGTTGAAGCTATGCTTTACTATTGGGCGAGAGCAACCAACAATATCGGTTTCTTGAAAGGCGTCGTCTCCAATCAGTCCGGTAGGCACTTGGCCTGAAAGTACCACCATAGGAATAGAGTCCATATACGCGGTTGCAATGCCGGTAATACAATTAGTAGCACCTGGCCCTGATGTAGCTAATACAAAGCCTACTTCACCGGTAGCGCGGGCAAAACCATCTGCCATGTGAGTAGCAGCCTGTTCATGGCGCACAAGAATGTGCTCAACATCATCTTGTCGAAAGAGTGCATCATAAATATCTAATACAGTACCTCCGGGATAGCCAAATAAATATTTTACCTTAAGTGCTGCTAGGGTTTTCACCACTAGTTCGGCACCTGAGAATTGCTCTTTTGTCATATGTAATTCCTATAATAAAAAAATCTGTTGTTAATAATATCAATTGAAATAAATAGCGATAAAAAAACCCCCGTTCTTTTCAGAGCGAGGGTTTATTGTTGTTATTTTTTTACTTTATTTTTACACACAATATCGCCCACGCTTTGGTTTTGAGACCAAGACGAGAATGAGGAGAGATAGCAGCGTATTGACGAAGTTCATGTTAAAAATTATTTGTGTAAAAAGTAATGACTACAGTTTTAAGGGGTTTGTCTAGATGTGTCAATGTAAAGTTCATAATTTCTGATTATTTCTGATAAATATTTACCACTTGTACTACTTAAAAATAAAGTTTTGTCATTAATTTGCTATTAATCTGGCCATATAATTAGGTTTGCGTTGCTTAAGAGTGCAAGGATACTGATAGCAATCTCACTAATTTCATGATTATTTCTCCTCGTTTAAACAAGCTACTAGCGCGTTATTTATTTAATAATTAGAACAACGAGTTATTAAATAAACGCCTTGTGTTTAGTTGTTGTTTCTGGATATAAAGTAAAGTAACTAATTAATCAAATGGGTATCAATAGTTAGGTTGAGTTATTAAAATAATATAATTTTTATCTATAATTTTTTGTTAAATTAATAATTTTATTGGTAAGTGATCTGTTATTAGTGGTTATTTTTTATTATTATGTAAGTAGAGTAATGTAATGAAATTTTTCAGCAGCGGACTAACATTTTTATGATAGGCTGTATCTTAAGTTTTAAATACATCAAAGTTATTTGGAAGGATTTATGTTAAAAAATAAACTAATCATAATGTTAGCACTTGTTGGTGCAATGGCTGGCTGTGTATCAAACCAGCAAGCTAGAGTTGACTTTGATCGTAATAGTGAGATTACTACAACAGATTATAAAACATTTGCTTGGCTGAACAAGAGCAAGATATTAGCGGAGTCTGTTGATGCTAACCCTGTGATGAAAGTCAGAATTGATAATGCCATTGAACAAGCTTTCATCGCTAAAGGCTATCAGTTAGTTAATGATGCAGAGCAGGCTGATTTTACCATTTCATACACCATGGGTAGTCGAGATAAAGTAAAAGTTGATTCTTTACCCGTGATGTATCGCACCAGCTTTATGTGGGGCAGTCGTTTTTACGGCGGCATGGGTACTGACACGCGCGTGCGAAATATTACTGAAGGAAAGTTGGCAATAGATGTATATGATGTCAAAAGTCACCAACCGGTATGGCACGGATGGGCAGTTAAGCGCATTAAGTCGTCTGAACAAGACAACCCAAGTAAAGCCATTAAAATGGTTGTTGAACAGGTTGTTGCTCAGTTTTAGTCAACCTTACTTAGCATTTAGCAACGAATAACCTCTTTAAAAAGCGCAGATAATCTGCGCTTTTTTTGTTTAAACAAATTTTAATACTCTGTTGGTGTTACTTTTATTTTCCTGGTGTATAAGTAAACTCGATGCGATTACCGCTAGGCTCACGAGTCATCATATGTTTACTTGGGCCTTTACCGTTAATGCTAGATGATGTAATCCAACATTGCTTGTTCACGTATAAGCTAACTATGTCAAAAATAGCGTTAGCTGTATTGATTTTACCTAGACTTTAAATGGATGCTCAACCAAGTTAAATTTGGTATCGTTTTCGCCAAAAATAAAGACATGACATTGTTGCCAAGCGTCGGGTATTTTCCACGTATTATTGTTTTCAATGGAATAAACATGACGTTTATTAGCACAACGAATATCAATTTTGTTTAACTTACCTTTGATGTTGGTCAGGGTAAATTCATTTCGTACTAAGGCATAATGCCAGTAGTCATCACTGCGAATATCGGCGTCAACAATAAGTTCTTTCTCTGAATGAATAAATTCATCAACTTGTTTAATCAATGCTTGATAATGTGCTAAATAAGGTTTTGCAACGGAATTTTTTTCAATTTTTTTATAAATGTCATAAGCATTTTTAAATTTATTTAGCTGGAGTTCTAATACAAAGCGTTGAGCTAATAATGATAATTCGTATTCAGTATTTTTATCATCAGTGGCAATTTTTATTTTTTTCAAATGAGCAAGTTGCATAGCATCGTTGCCTATCGCTTTTGCGTATTCGGCATTTAATAATTGCAAGAAATTATGCTCTGATAAATGCATGTACTCTATCTTTGTAAACTTACTCAGCAGCGCTTTTGTTTTTACATAATCCTTTTCTGCTAAGGCAGCTTTCGTTTTGTGATACAAACTGTTAAATCGGCGGGTGACCTTTTTAGTGCCATTTTTATGCATTCTAAAATCAAATTGCACACTATTAACACATTGCTGTATTGGTTCACCATTTTCAATGGCTGGCTGATACTGCCACTTCATGACTGCTTTTTTAGCCGCTAAGGTAATATCTTTACTGCCTGATGTTTCTTGCGTGATCACGTTGGAAACACTACCATCTTTTTCGATGACAAAGCTAAATGTAGCCCAACCTTCACGACCGTTACGTGCAGCAGAAATTGGGTATTTAGGTTCAACTCTAATTTTGGGCGTGGGTTCAGTTGAGGTACTTAAAAGCTGAGACAGCTCTATAGCGGCTGCGCTGTTGCAAAGTAAGAGGGCGGGTAAGAACTTAATAATAATTTTTTTCATTTGAACATCCGTGTATATATATAATATAAGTTAAGTGACCACAAAGATGATATCTTCAAAATATATTTTTGTCACTTAACCTATTGAAAAAATTAGGCAAGATAATAAGTTAACTACCCGTGTTTTGAGGTTATTAAATCAGTAATAACTTTTGCTGTTTCTAAGGGCTGCTCCATAGGAAAACAGTGATGTCGGCCAAATTTTTGCCATTGAATATTTTTATTGATTTTTGCTGCTCTTTTAACTGCTTTTGGAATAAAGAAATAACTTTTATTAGCCATTAATATCTCTACGGGTATCTTTATATTGTATATCGCTCGCCAGAGTCCCTTTGGATAAGAGCCAAAAATTGACGCTTCCCAACTTGGCTGACAACTGAGCGTTACTGAGTCTTGATGACTAACATGAGTAGAAAACTCGCAATAATCACTTATTACTTGGGGATGCCAAGCTTTATAAAAAGATTTGCCAGCAATATTTTCTTTCATATTAGTCAAGCTTGGCCATATTGCTGTGCGATTAGCGACCGATTTGACTAATGAGCTTCTCCGCCATGCGCCAGTTGCCCGCATGAGTTGCTGCGCTATAATCATTTCAGTTTGAAATAACACGGGATCGAGTAAAATAATTTCGCTGAATAAATCTGGATATTTAACGGCGGCTAGTAGCGTTATAACACCGCCCATTGAATGTCCAATACCCACCAAAGGACCATTTTCTTTAACATTAGCCTGAAGATAAATTGCATCAGCGATGGTATTGGCCATTTTTTGCCAGTTGGGCATTTGCGTAGTTGGCTGTGTTGAATAGCCATGACCGGGTACATCGGTTAACCAAATTGCCCAGTCTTTGGGTAATTGTGATGCCATGGCGGCTAAGGTCATGGCTGAAAAGCCAGTGCCGTGTAACAAGTGAATACGTTTAGCGTCTTTAGCACCCGCGCGATAATAACCATTTACTGTCATTGCGCTGTTAGATTTTTGTTGCCATTGTTGAGTATTTTCAAGTAGTAAACTGTTAGATGAAAGCATTGTTTCAAAAGATGAGCATTCAGACATTAATATTGTTAACGATAAAGGAGAATTGTAAATAACATAGCAACATACTGATCGGATGTGAATGTATTTTACCTAGATATTACACTTTTGATGATATTAAGCAGGGTATAAGCCTTGGTGTTAACTAAGTGAGAGCTAGGGTGAAAATCATCCTTTAAGTGGACAAGTTCGATTATATTTCCCATTCATCGCAGAATATATATTCTTTAGGTGGGCTCTGGTTAATTCTATTGATATAATATCCTTAATTATATTATTTAAACTTTATTTTTTAGGGGTTCTGTGGATGTCGGAAGTAGAAAACCGTCCAACAAATTTTATTCGTCAAATTATTGATGCCGATCTTGCTAGTGGCAAGCATAGCCAAGTACAAACTCGTTTTCCACCTGAGCCAAATGGTTATTTACACATAGGTCATGCGAAATCAATTTGTTTAAACTTTGGTATTGCTCAAGATTACCAAGGTTTATGTAACTTGCGTTTTGATGACACTAACCCTGAAAAAGAAGATATTGATTATGTAAATTCTATTCAAGCAGACGTTAAATGGTTAGGTTTTGAATGGGCCGGTGATATTCATTATTCTTCAGATTATTTTGATCGTTTATATGGTTATGCTGTTGAGCTTATCGAAAAAGGTTTAGCCTACGTTTGTTTTTTAAATGCCGAAGAAACACGTGAATATCGTGGCACGTTAAAGCAAGCTGGAAAAAACAGCCCTTATCGTGCAACTTCAGTTGAAGAGAACCTGGCTTTATTTGAAAAAATGAAAGCAGGTGATTTCAAAGAAGGACAGTGTGCGCTGCGCGCTAAAATCGACATGGCGTCAAGCTTCATGTGCATGCGTGATCCTATTATTTATCGGGTTAAGTTTGCTCATCATCATCAAACCGGTGATAAGTGGTGCATTTATCCAATGTACGATTTTACTCATTGTATTTCAGACGCCATTGAAGGCATTACGCATTCAATATGTACGCTAGAGTTTCAAGACAATCGTCGTTTGTATGATTGGGTTATCGACAATATTTCAATTGAAACTACCCCGCGTCAATATGAGTTTTCACGCTTAAATCTCGAATATACCGTGATGAGTAAACGCAAGCTAAACAACCTTGTGGAAGAGAAGTTAGTCAGTGGTTGGGATGATCCTCGTATGCCGACCATTGCTGGCTTTCGTCGTAAAGGTTTTACGCCTGGCTCGTTACGTGAATTTGCGAAGCGCATTGGCGTAACGAAAATGGATAACACGGTTGAAATGAGCGTTTTAGAAGCTTGTATTCGTGAAGACTTAAATGACAATGCCCCACGTGCTATGGCAGTGCTTGACCCGATTAAGTTAGTCATTGAAAACTATCCTGCTGATACAGTTGAAAACCTTAATGTTAAAAATCATCCTAGCGATGAGAGCTTTGGTTCACGTATTGTGCCATTTGCTAAAGAGCTTTACATTGAAGCAGAAGATTTTCGTGAAGAAGCTAATAAAAAATATAAACGTTTAGTGCTAGACAAAGCAGTACGTTTACGTGGTGCTTATGTAGTAACCGCCACGCGTTGCGATAAAGATGAAGACGGCAAGGTAACGACAGTTTATTGCCAATATGACAGCGAGACTTTAGGTAAAAACCCCACTGATGGCACTAAGCCTAAAGGTGTTATTCATTGGGTTGCGGCAGCGCAAAGTCTTGATGCAGAAATTCGTTTGTATGAGCGTTTGTTTTCTGTACCAAATCCAGGAGCAGCAGAAGACTTTCACAGTGTAATGAACCCTGATTCCTTGACTATTATCACTAACGCGAAAGTAGAGCCATATTTGGCAACGGCGAAGCCTGAGCAAGCATTTCAGTTTGAGCGCCAAGGTTACTTCTGTTTAGACAATAAGATATCAGCACAGGATGCAGAACAAGGTAAGTTAGTATTTAACCGTACGGTAGGTTTACGTGATACCTGGGCAAAAATTTCTGACTAGTAGTTAGTTATTAGTAGCTATTAATAAATGGCTTTGCTCCAGAACCGGGTTGTTAGGTTATAATGTATATTCTTAAAGGGCGATTGTTTTGTAGGTCGGACTTTAGTCCGTCAAACGTTTAGGCATTGGTTAACGTGATGGGTTAACTCTGATCTGCAACGGTTATTTGTTTATCGGCATTTGTGGCGAGCACGGTTAAATTGCATTTAACTTGATGGACTGAAGTCCACCCTACAAAGGCCCAGATAAATTTATGGGTGATTGCGCAGCGTTTTTGTCGATTGTTTTGTAGGTCGGACTTTAGTCCGTCAAACGTTTAGCCAGTGGTTAATCTGATGGGTTAACTCAGATCTGCCGCGGGAATTTTTTTTATCGGCATTTGTGGCGAGCATGGTTAAATTGCATTTAGCTTGATGGACTGAAATTCAACTTACATTGAGCGTAATAAATAGTTATTGGCCATTTTAATAAATTAAGTAATAAAAAAGCTCATAAGGTATTCCTTATGAGCTTTTTTTTAAATTAACTGTTATTTTTTTAACTGAAAAATTAAACTATTTTCTAACTTCTAACTTCTAACTTCTAACTTCTAACTTAAAGCTTAGTAGCCAGTTTCATTGCACTAATAAATTGTGTTAATTCTTTAAGCATATTCTCGTTATCATCAAGATTTTTTTCAATGACTTTAACAACGGCAGAGCCACTAATAGCCCCTCTTGCACCGGTTGCTAAGGCGGCTTTTACTTGTTCAGGTTTTGATATACCAAAGCCCATAACGGCTGGTGCCGCTTGGTATTTCTCCAAGATATGAATAAGTTTATGACCGGTCATTTCTGCTTCGGTTTCTGTGCCTGTAACACCGACTCGACTCAAAACATAAGTATAACCAGCGCCATATTGTGCAACTTTTTCTAAGGTGGCTTCGCTAGCATTAGGTGGCGCGATAAAAATAGGGGCAACACCATTGGCTATGGCGGCTTGTCTAAAAGGCTCACTTTCACGTATCGGTAAATCGGCGATAAGTACTGAATCAACACCTGCAGTGGCTACATCACGATAAAAATTGTTGATGCCGCGGGCAAAGACTAAGTTGCCATAAAGTAACAAGCCAATCGGTATGTCAGGTGCATAGGCACGAACCTTGGCTAAAATATCTAAACAAACATCAGTATTAGTATTGGCTTTTAATGACCGTAGTGCTGCCATTTGAATGACAATACCGTCAGCACTGGGATCCGAAAACGGCATGCCCAGTTCTAAAGCATCAGCGCCGGCGTCAATCAGTGTTTTAATCACAGCAAAAGATTGCTCAGCATTGGGGTCGCCGATGATGACAAAAGGGATAAAAGCCCCTTCATTTTTTTTGGCTAATTTTGCAAAGGTTTGGTCATAACGACTGCCAATTTCAGTTGCTTGCTTCATTATGCTTCTCCTCTGTGCTTTACCGTACTTTTTTCGGCAGTCTCAGGCGATATAATCGCGTTTACATGGGCTAAATCTTTATCACCTCGACCTGATAAGTTAAGCAAAATGATGGTTTCTTCGGTCGCTTGCTCGGCTAATTTTAAGGCGTAGGCTAAGGCATGAGAAGGCTCTAATGCGGGAATGATACCTTCACTACGTGCGAGTAATTGAAATGCTTCTAACGCATCATCGTCGTTTATGGCAACATATTGTGCACGACCAGAATCTTTCAATTGTGCATGTTGTGGACCAACAGCAGGGTAGTCAAGGCCAGCTGATACAGAGTAAGACTCTTCAATTTGCCCAACTTTGTCTTGCATAATATAGGTATAGTTACCATGTAGCATACCTTTAGTGCCAGCCACCAAGGTTGCACCATGGAGCGAAGTATCAGTACCCTTGCCACCAGCTTCAACACCAATAAGTTTGACACCTTCATCACCGATGAAGTCTTGAAACATACCAATAGCATTTGAGCCACCGCCTACACAGGCAATAACGTAATCGGGTAAACGACCTTCTTCAGCCAGTAATTGCTGTTTGGCCTCTTCACCAATCATTTTTTGAAATTCACGTACAATAGTCGGGAACGGATGAGGACCCGCAGCAGTACCTAATAAGTAGTGCGCGTTTTCATAATTAGCTGACCAGTCGCGTAAGGCTTCATTCACCGCATCTTTAAGTGTGCCGCTGCCCGCTGTTACCGGTATAACTTCAGCACCCATTAATTGCATGCGAAATACATTGGGTTGTTGACGCTGACAATCTACAGCGCCCATGTAAACTCGACATTTTAAGCCTAATAATGAGCAAGCTATGGCGGTAGCAACACCATGCTGTCCAGCGCCTGTTTCAGCAATTATTTCAGTTTTACCCATGCGTTTTGCTAATAAAGCTTGTCCTAAAACTTGATTAGTTTTATGGGCACCACCATGGAGTAAATCTTCACGTTTTAAGTACATTTTAACTAATGGGTTTTTAACAATATTGCGGCACAAGGTCAGTGGTGTTGGGCGGCCAGCATAACTTGTGAGTAGTTTATTGAACTCTTGTAAAAAAGCTTCATCAGTTTGTGATTCAATAAAAGCTTGTTCAAGCTCTTCTAAAGCGGGAACTAGTAATTCACCGACAAACATACCACCAAACTCACCAAAGTAGGCGGGTAAGGTTTTTTTAACCTGATTTTCAGTTGTTGCTTTTAACATGTTAATAATTCCGTATTTTGGCGAAAACTTGTTGAAGTTTATCGCGACATTTAATGCCCGGGCTTGATTCAACACCTGAGTTGATATCTAAGCCAAATAATTCTTGATTGGTCATTTGCTGACAAGCTTGAGTGATATTATCGAGTGCTAATCCACCGGCTAAAAAGCAAGTTGATAAGTCTTGCTCACTATTCGTTAACGCTTGCCAATTAAAAGTTTCTCCACTACCGGCACTTTTACCGTCAAGCACAATATGGTCAACATTTTTTGCTAGTGTTGGTACCGTTTGCTCAACAGCTAATGCTTTAAATATTTGACAATTACTGGCCAGTTTTTCCCGCAAGTTATCAATGTATTCTTGGCTTTCTTGGCCATGTAACTGCACAGCACTAAGTTGTAAGTCATGCGCTAATTCAAGCACCTTTTCCTGAGGATGATTAACAAAAACGCCAACATACTTCATGCTTGGGTTTTGGTTAATAATGGCTTTTGCTTGAGCTTTATCGATACATCGAGGTGATTTTTCAGCAAAGATAAGGCCACCAAATTCTGCCCCCGCATCAATAGCAAAACTTGCATGCTCTGCGCGGGTTAAGCCGCAGACTTTATTGTGACCAAATATCAATTGTCGACAAGCTAGGTCAATATCGTCTTCAGCCATGACAGAGCTACCGACTAAAAAGCCATCAACGGCAGGCGCAAGTTCTCTTACTTGTGCGTTGTGATAAATGCCCGACTCAGAAATAACGATGCGATCATCCGGTAGTGTGGGTGCTAAGTCAAAGGTACGTGAAATATCGGTAGAAAGATCACGTAAATTACGATTATTAATACCAATAAGTTTTGCGTTTAAGGTAATGGCGCGCTGACATTCTTCTTCATCAGACACTTCTGTTAAAATGGCTAAATTTAATGACCGAGCAACCGCGGCTAGTTCATTATATTCTTCATCATTGAGTACGCTTAACATCAACAATATGGCGTCAGCACCATAGTGTCTTGCCAAATAAACTTGGTAGGTGTCGAAGAAAAAATCTTTATTCAGTACTGGGCAGCTCACCAAGTCACTGACTGTTTTCAGATAACTAAAGTCGCCTTGAAAATATTTATGTTCGGTCAGTACTGAAATCGCGGCGGCATACTTATCATAAATAACGCCAATTTCCCCAGCATTAAAATCTGCTCTAATTATTCCTTTTGACGGAGAAGCTTTTTTACATTCTAAAATAAAGCCTGCGTACGGTTTCTCTGCTGTGCGTGTTAATGCCTGATACATGTCTTTTTTTGATGGCGTTAAGTCATCAATAAAGCTGGCTAAAGGCAGGTCTTGTTTTAGTTGTGCTATCTCAATACGTCGATTAGCGACGATTTGCTCAAGAATGTTACTCATTATGCTGCTGCTCCGGAATTTGATAGTCGAACTAAATCTGCTAAGGTTTTTGTTGCGGCGCCAGAGGCCAACACTTGCTCAGCATGTTGCGACGCTAATAATAAGGTATCTGCCTGACCATTTAATTGCTCACGATGTAAATAAAGTAGCGCCGCGCAGTTAATGACCACTGCACTATTGTGAGCTTCTTGGCCTTTACCGGCCAATATGGCTTGAATAATATCGGCATTTTCTTGTGGTGTTCCACCTTTAATATCAGCCAAGGTATAATTTTTCAGACCAAAGTCTGTGGGTGAGATTTCTTTTTCAACTAACTCACCATGATTGATCTCAGTAACCTTTGTTTTTCCGTGTAAGGCTATTTCATCTAAGCCGCTACCGTGCACTACCCATGCGCGCTTAACACCTGTGAGTAATAAGGCTTGAGCTATCGGGTTAATTAACTCAGGGATATAAACGCCGAGTAACATAACATCCGGTTTTGCAGGGTTGACTAATGGGCCTAAAATATTAAACAGTGTTCTAATCGCCATGGCTTTACGAACAGGAGCGGCATGTTTAAAGCCACTATGGTAAGCCGGTGCATATAAAAAGCAGATATTGGCTTGTGCCAAACATTGACTAGCCACTTCAGGTGACATGGTTAAGTTAACACCTAAGGCTTCTAGTAAATCAGCAGAGCCCGACATACTCGAAACACTTCGATTACCATGTTTAGCCATTTTCAAACCACAAGCCGCTGCTAAAATAGCTGCTGTGGTGGAGATGTTAATGGTATTTGCACCGTCACCGCCTGTACCCACACAATCAGCAACGCTGTTGGTTTGGCTTGGAAAAGCGGTAGCATTTGCTCGAATAGCGATAGCAGCACCAGCAATTTCAGCCGGTGTTTCACCTTTTATTTTTAATGCAGTCAGTATCGCGGCTAATCGTTCAGGGGCAACATGGCCGTTGATCACCTGTTCAAATACATTTTGGCTTTGCTGTTGCGTTAATGAATGACCGTCAACTAAGGTATTAAGTGCACTATGAGTCATGTCATCGTTACTTACTGCCTGAGCATTTTGTAAAGCTGTGCTACTAAGTTCAGTGGTTTTCATGAGTATTCCCCTGTGCTTTATAAAGGTTTTTATTCGCTAAAGCTGATAAATGACGTAGGCTTTGTGCTAATAAGTTGGTGCCAAATGTGGTGAGTATCGATTCAGGATGAAACTGAAAGCCAATGGCGGCATCCGTGCTATGTTCAATGGCCATAGGTAAAATAACTTCTTCATTGTTGTGCAGTAAACTAACCTGTGCGGTCATAGTTAATTGTTTAGGCATAACACTCGCAACCAGCGAATGATAACGCGCCACAGGTAAAGGGCTAGCAATATTGTTGAAAGCGCCTAATTGGTTGTGGATGATGTTTGATGATTTACCATGCACGACTTCAGGTGCGCGCGCTATAACGCCACCATAATATTGAATTAATGCCTGATGTCCCAAGCAAATACCCAGTATAGGGAATGTTCCCGCGCAAAGTGTTAGTAACGCCATTAAACAACCGGCATGTGTTGGGTCGCCAGGCCCAGGTGACAGTACAAGAATAACACCTGCGCTGTTGCTTTGCTGTTTCTCTTGCAGCTTTTTAAAAATAAAGTCAGCACTTAAGGTATTGCGATAAATAGTGTGCTGATAGCCCAAACAACGAAATTCATCCACTAGGTTATAGGTGAACGAGTCAAGATTATCTAACATGACTATCTCTGGAAGAGACTCTGGCAGAGCGTCTGTTACAACGTCAGATGATTTCATGATTTAACCTCCGGCTGTAATGTTTCGCTATTTACTATCGTTGCAGGTCTTTTTTGATGAGAAATTATCAATACTTTACCTTCTGCCTCTTTAATCGCGCTAATCACCGCTTGCGCTTTTTGTCGGGTTTCGTTGGTTTCTGATTGCGGATCAGAATCAAAAACTACGCCGGCACCGGCTTGAATTTGTGCGCGCTTATTTTTTACAAATGCTGAGCGAATAACAATGCAGGTATCCATATCACCTTCACCCGTTAAATAACCCACGGCTCCGCCATAACTACCACGGCGCTTGCCTTCAACTTCACGTATCAATGAGGTTGCTTTTACTTTTGGTGCGCCTGATAAGGTGCCCATATTCATACAAGCTTGATAAGCATGCAGCGCGTCTAATTCATCTTCTAACGTACCGCAGACACGAGAAACCAAATGCATGACATGGGAATACCGATCAACCTTTAATAATTCAGCTACGTGACGAGTGCCAGGTTGGCTAACGCGTGCAATGTCATTACGGGCTAAATCAACCAACATAATGTGCTCGGCTAATTCTTTTTTGTCTAATCGTAAGTCTAATTCGATACGGCTATCCAAGTCGGGTGATAAGCTGCCATCAGGATTAAACCCCCGTGGACGGGTACCGGCAATAGGATAAATTTCAACTTGTCTGTTACTCTGTTGATATTTAAGCGCTGACTCTGGAGAAGCACCAAAAATACAAAACTCACTATCTTGCAAATAAAACATGTAAGGACTTGGATTACTCTGTTTTAAGGCTTTATAAGCATTAAGGTTATTTGAGCAAGTTAGGCTAAAGGTGCGAGAGGGAACTACCTGAAAAATATCACCGGCTAAAATGTTCTCTTTTAAGTCATCCACTATCTGGCAAAAAGCGTCATCGTCGATGTCACATTTTAGTGTATTATCCTGACTTGCACTGACTGTGGAATTAATGTCTGGAGATTTAAGCTCAAATGTCGCTGTTATATCAGTACATAAACTGGCTTTTATTTGTTTGATTCTAGCTAATGCCGCTGTTTTGGCCGTTTCATAACCTGTGCCGGTAAATTGGTTAGTAATCACTTCACTTGAGCGTTTTTCATGATCAATAATAATCAGCGTTTCTGCTAGGTAATAAACAAAGTCAGGACAGGAGTTTTCGCTATCCTCAACTTCGGGCAACGACTCACTTATGGCCATCATATCGAATGCAAAGGCACCACCCAGAAATACGGCGAACGGGTGTTTGTTGATGTTTTTCAGTTGATTAAACAAGCGCAAACTTTGAAATGGGTTAACAGCCAGTAGGCGTGAACGTTCATCGAGTTGTTCAGTTACTTGTGCAAAGCTTGCGGTGAAAGCCTGATTGTTACCGGTAATTGATGCGACTGATGCTAAGGCTTGTTTAGCAAAGGTAAGCGCATTTTCGCCGTTTTTACTTAAGGCAGTAAAGCTGACTATATGACCATTACAAACAATTTTAACCGCGGTATCTGTGAGCAGTAAACTTTTCAATTGATGCTTTTTATCAATTTCCGCTGACTCTAGTAACAGGGTGTTTTCTTTGTCAGCGCAAAGCGTGTGAAAGACCGCAAGTGGGTCACTTTGATAACTTAAGGTATCAGTAATAGTAACTACAGCACCAGATTCTTGATTGTTGTGTGCCGCTTTTAACGGTATTTCTTTAGTATTTGTTTCAGTGTTTTGTTCGGTTGTTTTTTCGGTGTTACTTTCTTGTGTATTGCTCATGGGTATTCCTACAAATAATCTATTTAAAAAAGGTCATCCAGCGTAAATAGGCAGAAGCCACCATAAGAACCAACGTTTACCTTTAATGCGCAACATAGTTATTCTCTTGTTATGTTAATTAATTCAAAATTTAAAAACAAAAAACCCGCAATAGGGTGCGGGTTTTCGAAGTTTTTACGTACAAGTAAACATCACAACCCAGTTATCTAGAGTTATGCCACCACCAAATCAAAGAAATAGTTTTTTTTACTTGTATCATTATCTGTTTTATCTCAGTAAAATCGTTGTTATTCACTTGCCTAATTAGCGACTTGCACTTGTTTTAAGCAGTTTTAAGTCCCTATAGAAGAACCGATTCACGTAATGATGTCAACTACTGATTCTACAAATGAGAAAGATTTTTCAAACTTGCGCGTTGATCTGCACAGCCATACTAATTGCTCTGATGGCGCATTAACGCCAAAAGAGCTAATAGAACGGGCAGTTAACTTTCAAATTGACGTATTAGCCATCACAGATCACGATACAGTTAAAGGTCTTGATAGTGCAAAACAAACTATTATAGACAAAAATATTCCATTAACTTTGATTGATGGCATTGAAATATCGACGCAATGGCAGGGTTTTGAAATTCATATCGTTGGTTTAAATATTAATACTGAGCACGAGGCATTGCAGACGTTAATTTCAGCACAACAGCAACGTCGAGAAGCGCGCGCTATTTCGATGGGCGAAAAATTAACCAAGTGCGGTTTTAACGACGTTTATAGTCAAGCTAAAGCATTAGCGGGTGAAGGCTCTATTACCCGAGCACATTTTGCTAAAGTACTTTTACACCGCGGTATTGTGAGTAAAATGCAATCAGCCTTTGATAAATATATTGGTAAAGGTCAGCGGGCTTATGTTAATCCAAATTGGTGCAGTATCGAAGAAGCCGTAACCGTTATTCATGCTGCGGGTGGTGTTGCTGTGATGGCGCATCCGATCCGGTACGACTTAACCGCTAAATGGTTACGGCGCTTAATTGTTGATTTTAAAGCAGCACAAGGTGATGGCTTAGAAGTGGTTTTACCGCAGATGAACAACGAACAGCGTAAAATAATGTTAAGCTATTGTGCAGAATATGATTTACATGCTTCGATGGGATCTGATTTTCATCAACCAAGTCGCTGGAGTGACTTAGGGCGAAATTTAGTGATGCCTGAGCAGGCCAAACCTATTTGGCAACTTTGGCAAACACAAGCAATGAGTTAATTGTCTATTTTAGTCGTTGGTAGTTAATCACTTTAAAGTACGTGAGAAATTTTATTCACAGGTCAGTGTAATTAAGCGGTATAGCTAATTTTAATTAATCACTTAATTTAACGCCACCTTTCATGATAAACCTGTTATTTAGTTGGAGCTCATTATGAGTCAGTTTTTTTATGTTCACCCTGATAACCCGCAAGGTCGTTTAATGAAACAAGCGGCTGCCATTATTCGCCAAGGTGGCGTCATTGTGTATCCAACCGACTCTGGTTACGCTTTAGGCTGTCATATCGGTGATAAAAAAGCCTTAGATCGAATCTGTAATATTAGAGATATTAATAAAGATCATAATTTCACCTTAATGTGCAGCGACTTATCAGAATTGTCAGAATATACTCGTGTTGAAAACAGTGTTTTTCGATTGCTGAAAAATAATACCCCGGGGCCTTATACCTTTATTTTTAAAGGCTCCAAGGAAGTCCCTAAACGGTTATTAAATCCAAAGCGTAAAACTATTGGTATTCGCGTACCTGACAATAATATTGCCCAAGCATTATTAGCTGAATTAGGTGAGCCAATCATGTCGACTACCTTGATCATGCCCGGTGATGCAACCGCAGAATTTGATCCTGAGCATATCCGCGATATTTTAGAACACCAAGTTGACTTGATTATGAATGGTGGGCATTTAGGCGAAAAGCCAACCACTGTGATTGATTTTTCTAATGATGAAGTTGAAATTATTCGTTTTGGTGAAGGCGATCCAACACCGTTTCAATAAAACGGCTTAGCATAATTAACGATTAGCCATGATCTTTTGAATATGAGCCTTTACTTGCTGATCTATGAAACAAAAATTTTTAATGTTGAAAGCTACTGATGTCCGATAGTACAGATAAATTATCTAATAAGATTACCCAAGGTAATAGTCCAGCGTCTGGTGTTATGTTGCAGCAAGTATTACCCTTTGCCTTGTTACGCGGTGAGGCCATCATTGAAAAACCACAAGATTTATTTATTCCCCCTGACGCTTTAGAAGTTATTCTAGAGTTGTTTGAAGGGCCGCTCGATCTTTTATTGTATTTAATTCGCAAACAAAAATTTGATATTCTAGATTTACCTATTTTCCCTATTACCACGCAATATATGGCTTATGTCGATTTAATGAAAGATATTAAGTTGGAACTAGCCGCTGAATATTTGCTTATGGCAGCGATTTTAGCCGAAATTAAATCACGCTTATTATTACCCAAACAAGCCGTGACAGAAGATGAGGGTGATCCAAGAGCCGAATTGGTTAGAAAATTACAAGCATATGAAGTGATCAAAAAAGCGGCTGAAAACCTTGATGAATTACCGCGAGTTGACCGAGATAACTTTGTTGCCAATGTAGAATTAGCCGAAAACTTTGTCCCTGAAATACTGAATAGCCAAGTGGATTTAGCTGAGTTAGTAACGGCCCTGCAAGGAGTCATAAAACGCAACCAAGCTTATGAACATCATCATATTCATAAAGAGTCATTATCGACTAGAGAGCGTATGGCAGATATTTTGGCAACGCTTACACAGACTAAAAATGAGCAAGCTTATCAAAATTTTAGCGACTTATTTACCGTGAAAGAGGGTAAGCAAGGTGTTGTGGTAACATTTCTAGCCATTCTTGAACTCATCAAAGAGTCCTTGATTGAGTGTGTTCAAACGCAAGTTTATGGTGAGATACGCGTTTGTCTTCCTCGGCATGCTCAGTTCTAGCAAAACCTGCAGCAGCACTTATAGCAAAATTTATAACCGAATTTATAATAGAATTTATAATAGAACTTATAAAAGAATTAAGGGCGAGATTAGCCGCAATGATAACCGATAAAATACGCCACAAAGACATCGACGATGCCAAGCTACAACGCTTGGTTGAAGCCGCATTATTTATTGCCGATAAGCCGTTGTCGGTGCAATTACTTAAACGTGATTTTTTAATTGAATATCGTATTAGTAATCTTCGTATTCGTGATATAATCATTGCCATTCAGGCCCAATATAAAGGCCGTGGTGTTGAACTTAATAAAGTAGCCTCAGGCTATCGTTTTCAAACACCCACAGAGCTTAGTGATGATTTAGCGCATTTATATAAAGAAAGAGCACCGAAATACTCACGTGCTATTTTAGAAACATTAGCGTTAATTGCTTATAAACAACCGATAACTCGTGGTGAAATAGAAGACATTCGCGGTGTTGGTGTTAGTAGTCAAATCATTAAGACATTAACGGAAAGAAATTGGATTAAAACTGTAGGTCATAAGGAAGTGCCAGGTCGACCTGTATTGTATGCAAGTACGCAAGAATTTCTTGATTACTTTTCGCTAACATCACTCGACCAATTGCCAGAGCTAATGCCGATGGCAGATTTTACTAGTTAAGGTGTTTAACACTTAGCTATAATCACCATTAGAATAACTAAACACCGGGGTTATTTACCCTAAACTTAAAGAGACAGAGACGTAATAGTAGCCGGTTTTATACCCTGTTATCTGTGAAGTTACTGACGTAAGAGAGTTAAGACCTATGTCTGAAAAATTACAAAAAGTATTAGCACGAGCAGGTGCTGGTTCACGTCGTGAAATGGAAACCTACATTAGCGCTGGTCGTGTGAGTGTTGAAGGTAAAACCGCTTATTTAGGCGATCGTGTTGAAGGCAATGAACTTATTCGAGTTGATGGCCATCAAATTAAGCTTAAGGCATTAGAAGAAGACTTTTGCCGGGTACTGATGTACAACAAGCCAGAAGGTGAAATGTGTACCCGCAAAGATCCCGAAGGTCGCCCAACAGTATTTGACCGTTTACCTAAGTTAGATGGTAGTCGTTGGGTTGCGGTAGGTCGTTTGGATATTAACACCTCAGGCATGTTACTTTTTACCACTGATGGTGAGCTTGCCAATCGTTTAATGCATCCTTCAAAACAGGTTGAACGTGAATATGCCGTGCGTATATTTGGTGACGTTAATGAAGCTATGTTACAAACCTTGCGCCATGGCGTTAAACTAGAAGATGGCACGGCGAAGTTTCAAAAAATCACTTACCGAGGTGGTGAAGGTCGTAACCATTGGTTCCATGTTGTGCTGTCTGAAGGACGTAACCGTGAAGTTCGTCGTTTGTGGGAAAGCCAAGATGTACAAGTAAGTCGCTTGATCCGTGTTCGCTACGGTGACATGGAAATGAAGCGTCAGTTACCTTTAGGTGGTTGGACAGAATTAAACTTAAAAGATGTTAACTACTACAGAACACTGGTTGATTTAGCGCCTGAAATACAAAGTAAAGTTAAGGTTGACGAAAAAGCCATGGATAACGCGAAAAGTCGCAGAATTCGTCGCTCAGTGAAAAAACATCAACACCGCAGTAAACAAGCCACTAGACGTAAACGTTAAAAATTGTATTATGTTAGTGCTGAAAGTTAGTGCTGAAAAAAATGACAAGTTCAATTAACTCTCGAACTTGTCATTTTTATTTGTGCTGAGCTATTAAATATCATCTTAGCAATCGTTAGAAAACAATTAGAAAATAGGCTATGGTACGCTAAAGACCAAGTTGATTAATTATCTGCTTATTTTTAATGGTTAAAATGAAAAGCTACTGACTAAATTTTAGGCCTCGTATTTATCCATTTTTCCTGATGAGTCAGCTGATGATTTAATGAGTCAAACTTAATGAGTCAAATTGGTATAATGCAACTTCCCATTACCCGCTGTTAACGTTTCAATGTAACAACAAGCGATTTTCTTAGTATTTGGTTTATATAGGATATTACGTGCAAGCAACTCTTGAAAGAATTTATGTCGAAGACTCTGAGCAATTACATCTAATTTGTCAACGCTATTCCCAAGCAAGTGTACTGGCTATCGATACTGAGTTTGTGCGTACACGAACGCTCTATCCAAAATTAGGGCTGATTCAAATAAACGACGGTAAAACCTTAGCCTTAATTGACCCAGTCGCTTTACCAGACTTATCACCTTTTTGGCAATTACTTGAAAATCCGAATGTGCAAAAAGTGCTGCATGCCTGCTCTGAAGATCTTGAAGTTTTTCTTACCGCAGGTAATTGTCAGCCTTTAAACTTAATTGACAGCCAAATTATCATGTCATTTTTAGGTCATGGCATATCCATGGGCTATGCCGCTATGATCGCGCATTACACGGGTATAGAAGTGGACAAGTCTGAATCTAGAGCCGATTGGATGAAAAGGCCGCTAACACAAAAGCAACTGAGTTACGCGGCGGCTGATGTTGAACACTTGTTTGATATTCTGCCTAGATTAATGGCAGATATTGAACAGTCGGGTTGGCTGGCGGCAGTAAAAGAAGAAAGTGATGTCATGGTTGAACGTAAGTTTAAAGCTATTGATGAAAGCCAGTTGTATCTCAATGTTAAAATGGCTTGGCGTTTAAACCCACCGCAACTTTATCGACTGCAGCAATTAACCATTTGGCGTTATCAACAAGCTAAACTAAAAGATCGGCCCATTGGCTTTATTGCCAAAGATCATACTTTATTGGCCTTAGCGCAAATTAACCCCAGTAATGTCGGTGCTATGTCGAGCATTGAAGGTGTTGAATTACTTGATATTCGCCATAAAGGTAATGCTATGCTGACGGTATTAAAACGTGTAGCTGAAGCACAAGATATTAAATTACCTAAGCAAATAACTCGTCTTGACGAATATCCTGGATATAAACAGAACTTTAAAAAAGTTAAAAATTATATTAACGAATTAAGTACACAAACCAACTTATTGACAGAGAACTTAGCGTCTAAAAAACAAATAAATCAATTTCTTTCTTGGCATTTTAAGCTCAATGATGCAGAGAACAATCCCAACATGGTGGATATTATGCGCGGTTGGCGTAAGCCCTTGTTAGGTGATAAATTGCTCGCATTTGTTGAGAATGACTTTCAATAACTTAAGTATCAGTTAGGCATAAATTGCGCTTAACTGCTGCTTGAATTACGCTGAGTAAAACATCATATAACAAGTAAAGATGCTGTCGTCTTGTGATGATAACTTTACTCAAAGTTTGCTAAGATAAAGTCAAGTTAGCAAGCTTTCATAACCCATTTTTAATCATAGGTCTCCATTATGCTGTGTAGTGTTTATAAAAGTTCCAAAAAAGTACAAACCTATCTCTTTATTAATAAACGAGATGATTTTTCTGATGTGCCTGAAGCCTTAATGAAAATGTTTGGTAAGCCCGTGATGGTTACTGTGCTTAACCTTGCAACAAAAGTGAAGCTGGGATTTTCTGACCTTGATAAAGTAAAAGTAAGTTTAGCCAAACAAGGTTATTACTTGCAACTAACGCCTCAGGAAGAAGATATGTTAAAAGCGCACAAAGTTAATATGCAAGGTAGTGATGATAGTCAAGGAGGTGAATCATAATGCGCTCTATCAACGCGATAAAATCAGTGAAAATATTATTACTTTCACTTTGTTTAGCCTTATGTTCACAAACTAGCTTTGCTGCTGACAAAGCACCGACAATCTCAGAGACTAAAGTCAGCTTTGAGCAATATATTGTTAAGCTCAAGCAAGAGGCGCTAGCTAAGGGCTTTGAGCAAGCATTAATCGATGAAGCTTTTACTAATGTTGTGTTTCATCAACGTGCGGTAAAAGCCGATCGCAATCAGCCTGAAACGGTTGAAACACTTGATACTTATTTGCCAAAACGCTTACCCGATTGGAAAATAAAGCGTGCTAGAGCAAAATATAAAGAACACGAAGTGCTGCTAAAAAAAGTAGCGGCAGAATACGGTGTGCAACCGCGTTTTATCGTCGCACTTTGGGGGCTAGAAACTAACTTTGGCAAAATAATGGGTAACTATAATGTTATTTCTGCGTTATCAACTTTAGCCTATGAAGGACGCCGCGAAGTTTTCTTTAAAAAGCAGCTTTGGGCCGCGTTACAAATATTAAAAGAGGGCCATATTGATAGCGCCAATATGAAAGGCTCTTGGGCCGGTGCTATGGGGCAAAATCAGTTTATACCCACTTCTTTTGTCGGCTATGCCGTTGATGGTGATGGCGATGGCAAAAAAGATATTTGGGCTAACCAAGCTGATGTCTTTGCTTCAATGGCAAATTATTTGAAAAAACAAGGCTGGAGTGATCAACTTACTTGGGGCCGCCAAGTTAAACTACCCAGTGGTTTTGATAACTCGTTAGCTATTCCTAAAAATACTGGCGGTCGCAAAAACTGGCTAAAAGCTTGGGCTAAAAGTGAAAAAACCTTGGCACAGTGGCAAGCTTTAGGCATTCGACGCAGCGACGGTACTAACTTACCTGTCGTCGATATTAAAGCCGCCTTAGTTTTTCCTGATGACGAAAAAGGCCGAGCTTATTTGGCTTATAACAACTATAAAAGCTTGATGCATTGGAATTTATCTTACTACTTTGTTAGTTCAGTTGGACATTTATCAGATCAGATTAAATATCCACCTATTCAATAAAAAGTATTAAAAATAAAGTAGTAAAGAGTACGCATTAAAAATAATAGAAAGTAATAAACAGCGATAATTAGCCCTATGAGTAAAAAAAGTAACCGTTCGATAATAAAATCAAAAAAAATGCCGGTCGAACGTTTTTGGGAAACCAAATCATTAGATGAAATGAGCAGACCCGAATGGGAGTCATTATGTGATGGTTGTGCTAAGTGCTGTTTACATAAATTTATTGACGATGAAAGCACCACAGACGAAATGGATCTGATGCCGACAACGCATATTACTGAAAGCGAGCAAATGAGTTACTCGAGCATTGCTTGTCATTTACTTAATGATAAAAGTTGTCAATGTTCTAAGTACGAGCAACGTACTGAGCTTGTGCCAGATTGTGTGCAGTTAACCCAAGATAACTTAGATGATGTATTCTTTATGCCAACAAGTTGTACTTACCGTCGTTTAAAAGAGGGCAGAGGCATGCCGTCATGGCACCCGCTGTTACATAATGGTAAAAAATCAGCTATGCATCAGGCGGGCATGTCAGTTCGTGGCAAAATTGTTAAAGATAACGACGTTCAATTAGAAGATTTTGAAGACTACATTGTTCTATGGCCGCTACACGATATAGATTAAATCGGATCATACCTGGCTATTTATATTTTGCTGATTAGGTTAATAGCCAGCTAAACAGTTGACGGACTAAAGTTAGACCTACAAAAGATCACAAAAAAATTCAACGCGTCATGATCACACTCAGGCATGATGTAGGTTGCACTTTAGTTCATCAGGTTAAATGAAATTTGCCCTTTTTTTGGTTTAAACGCCGAAGACAAAAATAATACTTGCTGCAGATAGCTGTGATCCCATGACGTTAACCACCCGCTTAACGGTTGACGGACTAAAGTCCGACCTACAAAAGATCACCAAAAAATTCAACGCGCATGATCACACTCAGGCATGATGTAGGTTGGACTTTAGTCCATCAGGTTAAATGAAATTTGACCTTTTTTTGGTTTAAATACCGAAGAAAAAAATACTACTTGCTGTAGATATTTTTTGCTCATCAAGTTTATTGCCAGCTTAACGGTTGACGGACTAAAGTCCGGCCGACAAAAAAATCAATGAACACTAGGTTACCCGCTGTTGTAGAAGCTAAATAAAGATAGAAAAATTTGGCAGTAAGTCTTATTTAATAAAAAAGTATCAAAAACATTCCAAATAAAGTTGGAACCTGACTTTGTGGTGCGCAAGAGCGGAAGAAAAATTTTGAAATTTTTTATATAGGTAAAAGTCGACTGTACACCCTTGATTTGACTTAAGCAGGTCGAAAGTTAACTTGATTATCATTGGCATAGCAGCCATTCCAAAAATTGATTTTTAGACTTATATCATGATCAAAAAATAAAATACAATTGTAGAACGAGAATAATCTCTATGACTGCTGCAACCTCATGCTGCCGGTGGTAACCCCTATCAGAACGCTAACTGATGCCACGAAGCTAATCTATTCTTCAATTAAAATTAACTAATCTAATGATAACTTAGATACGTAAGAGGACTTTATATGTATATTTATATATCGCTAATTAGGTAGATATATTAACGTTAATAAAGTAGTATTCTATCTTTAAATATATGAAATATATGAAATATATGAAATTAATAAAAGTGATTGAATTACTTGGCAGGTAAAAAAGTCACCAAATAGTGAGAGTTGTACTGTCGTTGAGCTTTAATTTCAAACTCTATCATTTTTTATTGATTCATATGTTTATTTTAAATTCAAAAAATTAACATCAAGGAGTAGTTAATTTGAACCATCTATCTTTAAAGAGCATTTCACCTTTTGTTTTAGCACTAATAATCACAGCCTGTGGCGGAGGAGGTGGTTCATCGTCAACCCCTTCTACACCTGAACCAGTAAAGAATCAGTCACCATCAGCAAATGCTGGTGCGAACCAAATAGTAAATGAAAATACTGAGGTATCCTTATTAGGTGCAGGCTCTGACTCAGACGGAACTATTGCTAGCTATATCTGGACACAAAGCAGTGGAACAGACGTAATATTGAGCACTAGTGACTCAGCTAGCACTTCGTTTATAACACCGGAAGTTACCAATAACGAAGTATTTACTTTTACACTAACGGTAACCGATAATGAAGGTGCAACTGAGACCGATACCATTACGATTAATGTTAATAATGTCAATATATTGCCATCAGTTGACGCAGGTGAAGACCAAAGTGTTTATAAAAATGATGTAATAATGCTTAGCGGTATTGGAAGCGATACAGACGGAAGCATCGCACAATCCAACTGGATTCAAACGGGTGGCACGAGCATTACCCTAGAGAATAGTGATACCGCTTCAGCTTCTTTTATCCCAAGCAATCTCACCGCAGACGAAACGTTAATCTTTCAATTAACCGTTATTGACAACGATGGTGGAGAAGCATTTGATTCCGTAAATATTACTGTTTTTACAGATTCAATACCAGAGTTGTCAGCAGATAAAATCCTTGTAGAAGTAGAGCAATCGAGTAGAGAAACAATAAGTTTTACAGCTATAGATGATTTAATGACAGAAGATGACCTATACAACAGTTTAACCTTAGAATGTGATAGAGATCCAAATGAAAGCTTTGATATCAATATAAACTACAATCAAATTAGGTTTAGAACGATGGATTCAAAACCTAATTATGAAGAAGATTGTGTTGTCTCAGTTACCGATACTATAGGGCAAACTGCCAGCGTAACCTTTACCCTGAAAAAACTTGAAGATACGCCAGCTGAGATACTATCATTTGATGGTCCTCAAATACTAATGTCAGGGCAAACGGTTGAAGTAACAGTCATTGGCGATGGCAGTAAAATAGAATTACCACTAGAAATAACGGACAGCAATTTCGACCCTATTGAGGGTATGCTAACCGCATCTTATGAAAATAATAAGATTACAATTATAGTTGCAAGCGACGCACAAACCCCCGATGAAGGTTTTGTTTTTTATATTGTAGCGAATACACGGTCTGAGCTAGGGTCAAGAGGAAGAGGTAATACCCATGGTATTCGCTTAGTCAAAAGTACAACACCTTATGACAATTTAAAAGTGGCTTTTGAAAGAGCTAAAAACGAATTCAAACATTCGCAAGATTATTACCATCTAAAAATGTTCACGCTTGATTATGCACAAAACAATCAACTAATCACCGTAGATGAATACGAAGAGCAGGTTGCGATAACTTATGCACCTTCAGCGCCATATGAGTTCAATCAAGCTGAAAGAGCTATTAATAATCTAGTAAACTACTTACCTAGCGAAGTCACTGACTTAGCCGTCAAACTAAATAATGTTGATCCTAACTTCTATGAGTTTGATTATTTTTATTGGCAAACTGCCGAATTTATTGAACTTTATGGCAAAAGTAATTTTCCAGCGCCACCTGAATACAATAGTAAGAAGTTACTCAGCGACAATAGCTATTCAAACCTAATAGGTGATACGGCTATCGGAGCTTACGTAGATGATGTTTGGACGTTTAATGCCGGCTATGAATATTTGCAAGCCGTGGTTGATATGAAGTATTGGCTGAATGTAAATGATGCATCACAAACCAGTAGCGCTGTAACCCGTGAAATGGCGATGCAACTGCGTGACCGCGCTAAAGAAGATAAATTAAAACTTGGTTTAGCAAATGACGCAATGCAAGAGCGATTAGTTTATCCACTTGGCTTTCGTTCAGAGAAAAAAATTACACCACCAATTAATGTAAATAAAAGTTCAGTGATGGCGCAAAGCAGCGTAGATCCAATATTTAATGATCCCTACTTTAAAGACCAATTATGGATGAAAAATCAACCTGTCTATAAAGGCGCGCAAAGCCTGTTGAAGTTAAAGGATACTTTCACTGAAACTCGCACCTCTCGTATTGCCGTTATTGATGGTAACTTTATTCCTACGGATGAAATTAACTTTGTTGAAGGTTTTGATGCGATTGAAATGGATAATGAACCATTTGTGACTTTTGAAGAAGCTCAAGCGGGTGATTATGCCTTTCATGGCATGGCAGTATCATCAGTTATCGGCGCAATTAGCAACAATAATTACGGCATTGCTGGCGTTTTAGCAAACGTAGAAATAGTACCTATTCGCGTTTTTGAAAATGGTCGATTTGGTAGTAGTAATGATGCGGCTAATGGGATACGTTGGGCTGCTGGCTATAGCTTTGAAGGTGTGCAAGACATTAGCTCACCGGTTGATGTTATCAACCTTTCTTTAGGGAGTGGCGGCGAGTGTAATAGTGAGTACCAAACAGCCATTGACTATGCGTTGGCAAAAGGCGTTATTGTCGTTGCCTCGTCAGGCAACGATAGCGATAAAGTTGCCAATGCGCCTGCCAATTGCCGTGGCATTGTTGCTGTTGGCGCCAATGATATTAATGGTAACCGAGCTGATTTTAGTAATTACGACATCAATGGCATCATTGACGCAAGTGCTGTCGGTGTTGAAGTACCTGTTTTAGATATTATTATTGGAGACACCGCCTTTGAAGAAACCATCAGTTTATGGGACGGAACGAGTTTCTCAGGGCCCATCGTTGCTTCAGTACTAGCTTTAATTAAACAAAACTTAGAAGGGTTTCCTACAGCCCTCGCTCAACAACATATTAAAAATAGCTCAGGTAATTTTAACCGAGAATGTGCTGATTGTGGGCCGGGTGTTGCTAATAGCGACGCCGCGGTGAATTCAGCTATTGCTCAACCCGTAAAAGTAACAGCTGAAATCGTCAATAAGTACCACGACTACACTGATGGGTATAAGCAAGGTTACTTGAAAGCGCAAATAGATAATGGAGCTGATGCTTGTACCTGGTGGGGCGTTACGCTCGATAACGATATAGTGTTTGACGACGAATACGCATTGAAGCTTTCAAGTGCTAGCCAGGGTTATGCTTTATCTGGGGTAGATAATCAGTTCAACGATGGATCCCTTGGTGATGTGACGCTGGAGCTATGTAGTAATAGTTCTTGTATTGCTACGTTAGAAACCACGAACAATCTAACTAAACCAGGAATTTGCCAGTAAATAACCATTAAATGAAAGCAAACTAATAGACGTTTATGTTAATGAAAACGTCTATTAGTTTATAATTTTAATTCCCCTGGAACCTAAATGAGTTTAATGCATGAATCGAGGGTAATAGCTCTATTTTAATATATTTTTGTTAAAAATAACGAGAGGTTACCTTTAATTCCAATACTAATGACGTCCACTTATAGCGAGAAGTGGAATATTTAAGATCTGCACTCCTACCTTCCGTTTTGCGCACAAAGTGATCGTTAGTAATTCAAAAGTATATGACCTGCTTTGGTAGCTTAGTTGTCTGTTAGTCTAGATGACTCAATGTGGTTGTTCAGCCGTATCCAATCTAGATAAAAGTTAACTTCAATTTTTTGAAAGGTATTTTCATACCTAAATGTAATAATTCCAGTTTCCGACTTTATTTAACGGTTTCCAACTTTATTTAGAACCCACAGCTGTAAAAGCCGCTTTGACTAAAATACTCATTTTCTCCCTAAAGCTTTAAGCAATTCACTTTATAACCGAATAAGGGTTGTTCAACAGAGCCAAATAAGTAAACCCGGTTTGCCATGAAAAAATTCACCTAACGCAAGATAACGACAAAGTTTGTGAACATATCGGTCAACTCTAATGTGCATAAAAAGTGCTAACTTGTCGTGCTAATCAGGAGTTAAGCGTCGGTATACTTGCACATAATTAACCGCTAGGCTGGATGTTGTAGACCAGGTTTTAGTGAATAAGTTATATGCCATGCCAATGCCGGTTACTAACTGTAATCGACCGTTTGCAGCCATGTTATTTAATTCAATCGGTTTAACAAAAGCATGCCAGCTGTGGGTGCCAATGGGTAAATATCGCATAATATATTCAGCACCAACAATGGCGACCAAGTAAGATTTAATCGTGCGATTGAGTGTTGCCATGATGACACAGCCATTTACTTTACATAATTGACTACATTGCTTCAGTAAGTCTTGCTGATTGGGTATATGTTCAATGACTTCAGCATTAATCACTACATCGTAGCGATTTTCATCGTTTGTACTAGTGTGTTGAGCATGCTCGTGACGATACTCAATATCAAGTTGAGATGTTAAAGCATGACGTTTTGCGACTTCAACACTCATTTCGCTAACATCGATGCCCACCACGGTAGCGCCTGCTTTTGCCAAAGGCTCACAAACTAAGCCACCACCACAGCCCACATCTAAAATATGTAAGCCTTGCAGAGGATTTAGTGTGTTGGGGTCACGATTATAAAATGTGCAAATTTGCGCTATAAAATAAGCTACTCGCACCCGATTAAATTCAAGTGCGGTTTTGTACTGGCCGTGTGGATCCCACCAACTTTCAGCTAATTTATCAAATTTGGCAATTTCTTTAGGACTATAATTACCGGTAGAAGTGCGTTCAGTGCTATCATTTTGGACGGGATTAAGCTTACTTTTGTCTAGCATGGTAATATTATCCTTTTAATCTAATGTTAATTAACACAAGGCATATTCATGGAAAATCAATTCAATGTATTAGGCACGCGTTTAGAGTTATGTTGTAGTAATACGGGCTTCACCCGAAAAGGGTTCTGTTATGTACCCGAAAATGATTTCGGTAACCATAGTGTCTGTGCGGTTATGACCGACGAATTCCTAGAATTTTCAAAGGCACAAGGTAATGATTTAATCACGCCTAATCATATGTATAACTTTGCCGGCTTAAAAGCGGGTGACAAATGGTGTTTGTGCGCTGTTCGCTGGTATCAAGCGATTGCAGACAAGGTTGCACCACCGATTATACTTGCGTCAACTAACCAAAAAGCGCTAAAAGTTGTCTCATTAGAGGTTTTAAAAGCTCATGAGTATGCTGAGTAATCCTCTATACTCTTGCTAATATAAGTGTTTAGTACTTATGTTCATCTTCTCCTCTTTTGCTGTTTGACACTGTTATTGAGTGAATGATCCAGCGCTTAGCATTTTAGCTATTTTCAGATCTAAACAAGGAAGTTTTTTACCTATTTAAACCACTATTTCAAACCCTTTTTCTTGACTGGTAAATCCCCAATAAAAAATTACAATGCTTTTTCTGATCTTTCGATAACCTATATCAAACAGTTTACGCTATGTTAAGCCTGTAATCTTTGCTAGCTTATTCACTAATTTTTCATTGGTTTGTCGATAATATCAAGCAACTGATGAAAAAACACATGGCGGTAGTCGACTTAATGTCGGTTGAAAATTAACCAGCCAATTTAGCGCATCAGTAGCGAACTTAGCAAAATAAAAATGTGCTACAAATATCATCAGCGACTAATATCATAGGCGATAAATTAATCGCATTCATCTGATGGCTATTAATTAGTCAAGGTCTGACTTATAAAGCTTATAGACAGTATTATTGATTGTATCTAGTATGCATAAGGCCTTAGGTTAATGGGGTATTAGGTTAACCTAGCAGTAGCGAGCATAAGCCTTGTTTTTATAAAAAACGTTATCTTAAAATAAAGCCTATTTAATAGGAGAGGTAAAGCCTACCGGTTTTAACGTTAATACTGAACATGACACTTCACTTAATATTGACTCAGCCGTGTTGCCAATAAAAAGTCCAGCAATACCGGTACGACATACCGTGCCCATGACGAGCAGATCAATGTTTTGCTCGGCGATGTATTTAGGGATTTCTTCTTGAGCAGTCCCCTCAATCAATTCTGTTATGGGCAAGTCGCCATCAACAAAGTGATTGTTGATAAAGTCATCAAAACGTTTTTGTCTATCCAATTGCTGCTTCATGATTAATTCAAGGCGATCAACTTCAGAGTTATGGCCCCAGCTTTTTAAATAATCTTCATCAGGCAATTGCCAAGCATGTATAACATGTAATTCTGCTTTTTCTGACACCGCTAAATGGGCGGCCCATGTTAAAATGGTATTATTAAGCGCGAGTCCTTCTTCGCTTGGCGCATAAACATCTATAGCCGCCACTATGCGCTTAATGGGCTCATCTGTTTTTGTACCAACCGCTAGTAGCGGACAAGGGCATTTTCTCATGAGGTGAATGGTGGTACTACCAAAAAACCTTCTACGACTTTGCTCACCCGTTCTGGCCGCTAATATCACCAGATCATAGTTTTCTTGCTGTACTTTTTTAATCACGGCGATAAAAGGTACGCCGATTGCATTTTGTGCGTCAACAGCAATAGCAGGGTGATAAAACTTTTCAATATTCTTTTTTAAAACTCGCTGTTGATCTTTTTGTAAATTGTCCATTAGCTCCTTCGAGGGCAATAGGGTAACCAATGCGAGCTGATCTTTAGGAAGTTCTTCTACCACACTAAAGAAGGTGATGTGTGAGTGATGACTTTTTGCTAATTTCATTGCTTGTGAAACAACTGCAGCTTGAATTGAGTTTGCCGGGGTTACGAGTAATAACTTATTTAAAGAAACCATTGTTTTCTCCTATCATGATCAAATTCAGTAACACTGTGATTAAGTTGTCGTTATATCTTCGGTGCTTATGCTCTTTTTCAACTTGCTGAAATCTCCAGATTGAACTGGAGTCGGTATATATGCTCAGGCTTAATATATGGGTGAGACCCAATTCTCAGGTTTTAAGGTGATGACTGAAGAATTAATCGCTTGAAGTACCGATTCAGAGGTATTGCCAATTAAAAATCCAGGAATACCAGAGCGGCCAATAGTGCCCATAACGACAACATCGATGCCCTTGTCATTAACAAAAGCAGGAATAATAGTTTTTGGATCACCTTTGGCTAATATTTGCTCAAACTTGCACTGGGTATACTCGTTTACCAGGATATTAAGGCTCTCTTGGTATTCGCGTTCTTCATGCTTTAATAAGCTTTCAATTTTAGCGGGTGACACTCTGGTGAATGCGCCATGTTTGAGAGCTTCTTCACCATATAACGACCAGCATGACAAGATTGTTAATTTGGCATCTTTATACTGACTTAATGATGAGGCGATATCGATTATCATGCGATTTTGGGCACGACCTTCTGAATGCTGTTCCATTGATAGGTCGACGGCAGCTAATACCTTTTTAACTGTATCCTGCTGCGCTTCTTTAATTAACCAAACTGGTTTGGGGCATTTACGCATGATATGAAAGTCATTGCTGTCAAAGCTCTTTTCACTTTTATTTGCCACTTTGATCAGTAAATCAGCTTTGTTTAAAATAACGGCTTTAACGATTTCGATAAAGTTTTTACCTTTGGCGACACTGACTGAAATGTCTACACCAGTGCTTTGTAATTGCTGTGCTAAATCAGTTAATTGGTCGAGTCGCTGGGCGATAATAAATTCGGTTAGCTCTGCAGGACCGACAATATCGGCATAACTACTGAGGATAGTTTCATGCGGTTCAACTACGTCAAATAAAGTTATTTTTGCTCCGGTTTTACTGGCCAGTTCAATGCCTCGCAATACGGCGATATCCAGTTCAGGCTTAGTTTGCTCATTAACTTTTATGATTATATGTTTAAAACGTTTCATAGGGTTATCTCCTGCTGTTGATTAGACAAATTGGCTTAAGTTAAAAAGGTATAGAGTAGAGCGGCTAGCATAACAATCATGACAGTGCCTGGCGTATCAAGCGTTAATTGTTTGCTTAAACGCCTTGATACGCTTAGTGACCATAGGTGTAGATGACCCAGCGTCATGTCGATATATAGAGCAATACTGGCGTTTAAATTAGCAATTTTTTGCCAAGTTTTAGCGCTTAAACTTGCTAATGCTTGATAGACAATTAACAGATCGCCGGCCGGAGGTACGGGTAATTTAGCGCGTAGTTTTGTGCTAGCAAAAATGATCAACAAACCGGTAAACGCTGGCCAAACAGAAGACCAATTTAGCGTTGAAACGATTGTCTGAAACTGCCTGAATTCAAACGGTGGCGTGTAAAAATAGCTTAAACACATCAAGGCTGAAAGCGCTGTTGGCAAGATAAGTCGCCAATTGGGTTTAGCGCTCGATGCCTTTAATATCGCCTGCTCTCTCATCAGTTCGATAAACCGGCACATTAGCAATGTGGTACCTATAGCGGACATAACCAGTAACGTGGAGAACAATGGCCAGCTCGAAGTGGCATCTTTGAGTGCTGCTTTGGCTAAGGCACCACTGCTTAGTGGCAAGCCGATTAATGATAGCGCTGGCACTAATACCAGTAGCCACAAAAACGGAGTGAGCTTATGGCCGGGTTTTAATGTTGAACTGAGCCCAACACAAAAAAACAAGCTTGCCTTGGCAAAACCATGATGCATAGCAAAAAGTACTATGGCAGGCAACAATAATGCCCAGCTGTCAGGGGTCGCTAAAGCAAAACCAATACTGGCGACTATAATGCCGAGCTGACTAACCGTTGAGTAAGCTAATACGGTTTTAGCATTGTCTTGCAATGCGCCATAAATGGCAGCTAAGAAAGTGGCGCCAAATCCAAGCACCACCATAGGTTGGGCCAAGACATTGATGCTTGCATCACCTAAGGGCAGAAAACGTATCCAACCTAACAAACCTACTTTCACCATAACCGCACTGAGCAGGGCACTAGCGGGTATAGGTGCCACGGGGTGCGCTTTGGGCAGCCAGACATGCAAAGTGGCCAAACCGGCTTTAACGCCAAAACCGATAATCAATAATGTTGAAACCCAAACAACAGGTAACTCGTTTATGCCAAATTCAGCGTAATAAGTCTTCCCGACTAAGCCAAGAAATAACACTATTTCTGAAAATATCACCCACCGGATATAAGTTGTTGCCGCCGACTTTGCTTCGTCACTTTCTGAATGCAGGATCAGCGGGTAAGCAGAGAAACTCATCAGTGCAAAAAAAGCAATAAAGGATGAAATTTCTTGCGATAACACTACGCCAAGGTTGCCTATCATGGTTAGGATAAAGAACAGGTAAAAACGGTTTCGTTTGTCATCGTTAGCCATATAAGTTTGAGCATAAAGCGTGGCAATAAACCAAATGGCTGAAGTTAATAATAAAAATGACTGCTCGACCCAATCTTCATTAACCACAAGTAGCGCCGCTAATAAGGCGGGTAGTGGGGCAAGCGGGATCAAGCGAATGACTTTAGCGCGTAAAGTTTTAAACGCCATCGCAAACAATAATACAGTGGGTAAAATCAATACCCAAAGGTGACCCGTACTGTATTTAAGTGCTATGCCTGAAATATCCGGAAAAATGGCTTGGTATTCCCGCGAGGCAATTAACGCAGACCAAGTGAGTGGGCTATAAGCACTTGAGGCAAATAAGCCAACAGCTAAGGCGAGAAAAGCGGTAATTAAAGGTGGTAGCAGTAGCATCCAATGTGTTTCTAAACGCAACTTAGGTACTTCTTTGGGCCATGGCTGATCTTGCTCTTTGAACCAAATGGCATGAATGATAGGTAAAAAATAGCTGGCATTTAGTAGGCTACTAATCGCCAGTACGCCGAGCACCCAATAGGCCTGTGCCTCTAATGCACCCACACCTAAATACCATTTAGACACAAAGCCGGCGATAGGTGGCACACCAATCATGCCAAATGCAGCTATGGTGAACGCTGCCATCGTAAGGGGCATACGTTTACCTGCACCATTCATTTGGCTGATTTTATGAACACCCAGGGTTTCTGCAAGATTACCTGCACAGAAAAATAGCGTGATTTTCATTAAACCCTGATGCACTAAGTGCACTAGGCCACCAATAGTGGCTATTGGTCCTGCAATCGCAGTACCGAGCGCGATATAAGAGACCTGACTTACGGTTGAATAGGCTAAGCGTCTTTTAAGATCGTCCTGACTCAAAGCCTTAACTGAGCCGTAGATGATGGTGAAGCCAGCAATAACGGCCAGTAAAACGGTTAGTCCTAAATCACTGGCAAATTCGACACCATAAATATCATAAACAACGCGCACGATACCAAACGCGCCGGCTTTGACAACGGCAACGGCATGCAACAAGGCACTTACTGGTGCCGGTGCGGCCATTGAAATAGGTAACCAAGCATGCAAAGGGAACAAAGCTGCTTTGACACCTAGCCCAGCAATGAGTAAGACAAAAATGATCTGTAAATGGCTGTTGTTTAATCCGGGCAACTCAGCCAACAAACCTGCTGAGGTAAAGTCGAGTGGTCCAGCTAGCACTTTTAGCCAGACCACACCGGTTAACAGCAATGCGCCACCTATCATGGTATAGACAAGATAGGTGCGCGCCGCTTTAATCGACGCCGCATTGCCTTTGTGGGCAATTAGTGGGTAGGTAACGAGTGTCAGTAATTCATAAAAAATTAAAAAGGTGACTAAATTTCCAGCAAGCGCTAAGCCTATTGTGGCACCAACACATAAGCTAAAAAAGGCAAAAAATCGGCTTCGATTAGCGCTATTTTTAAAATAGCCAATGGCATAAATAGTGGTAAACAACCATAACAGGCCTGACAAGCTGACAAATAATAATGACAGGGCATCACCGTGAAGAACAAAGTCAATATTAGGTAACAGTGGTAGGCGCGTTTCAAAGTCTAAGCCATTGACAACACCTGACAACAACATGGCGATTAGGCTAAGTGTCATCAGTGCGCCGCCAATATTTAGACTTCGACGCTGCAAGGATCTATGCTCAGGTGTCGCCATAACGGCCAAACCAATTAAAAGAGGACAAAGGACAATGAACGCAGGTAATAGTGTGCTCATGTTCATATACCATTTACCTCAGTTACTGTATTACTGATATTAAGAATAAACTCTGCATTTAAACCTAAGGCTAAGGTGATCAGCGCAAGTATTAGGGCGACTGTTGTCATAACGCTTGATACGGGCACTGACACTGACGATACTGGCGCTGTCGATTTTGCTGTGGGCGACTCAGCAACAGCAGGGTCTGTAGAAAAGGCCAAACTTAATACTTTGAATAAATACATAGCTCCTAAGAGTCCGCCTGTAATTACGACGATCACCCACCACCACTGACCACTTTCGAAAGCCGTGGTGAGTAGTAACCATTTGGCGATAAAGCCAGCACTCGGCGGTAAACCAATAAGGCTGATGCCCGCGATAGCAAAGACTAAAACATTAAGTGGCTCGCGCACCGCGATACCCTTGAGTTGAGCAATCTCGCCATTACCTTGCGCTAAGATCAAATTGCCAGCCGCTAGAAACATTGCCGCTTTTGCGCACGCATGTGCAACGATGAAATAGACTGCTGCCTGTGATGCAGAGCCAGTAAACGAGCTAACCCCCATTGAGTATTCACTTAACGGAAACAATAAAAATATGTAGCCAAGTTGGGCAACCGTAGAATAAGCAATAAGCAGCTTTAATTGTGTGGCACGAAATGCGCACCATGAGCCATAAATAATGCCTGTACCACCCAAAGCACCTAACACTTGAGAGGCACCCAAGGTGGTGGCTTCGCCTAACACGTCAAACCAAAACTTTATTAAGATATACAACGAAGCCTTAACTACTAGCGCAGAAAGTATCGCACTAACCGGTGTTGGGGCATTTGCATGTGCGGGTGGTAACCAAAAATGCAGTGGAAACAAAGCTATCTTGAGCAGAAGTCCAATGGTGATTAGGATCATCGCGACCTTATCAGGAAAACTATGGCTGGCTGTTTCAGCTATTTGCATTAAATCTAGCGTGCCATGACTACGATAGAGAATGGCAATGGCGAACAAGTAAAAAAGTGAACCTAATAGACCGACTAACAAATACCTTAATGCGGCTTGTAAGGCGGCGCGATTGCCTTGCAGGGCAACCAAGGCAGCGGCAGAGAGTCCGATAATCTCTAGACAGACATAAATGTTAAAAGCATCTGCTGACATAAACAAGGCATTAAGCCCTGAGATTAAGAACCACCACAAGGGCCAAAAACGTAAGCTTTTTTCGCTAGCGTTATATTTATCTGAAAAATATGAGGCGCTATACAGAGTTATTAATAGTGTAAGTAAGCCCGTTAGTGCGAGCATCAAGATTGAAAAACCATCAACAATGAGATCTATGCCAAGAGGGGCTCCCCAACCACCAATGACATAACGCTCACTTTGATCAGTTTGTTCATCTAAAAACAGCAGAGTTGTTAACACAACGAGTAAAAATTGCGTTAGTGAAAAAGATATATTTATCAGGCCTTGTAGCCGATTTCGGCCGATAATAAAGGCTATTATTGCTGCCAATAACGGCAAAAACACTATGGCTGGCAAGAGCAGCGATGAGCTTAGGTAATTCATCACTTGCTTTGCTCTTGGCTAGACTGATCAATGTGATGAATTCGCACCATTAGATTAAGGGCGAGTGCGGTGCCTGCTACGGCGATAACAATACCGGTCAATACCAGAGCATGAGGCAATGGGTCGACCACCAATGGATTGCGTTTAGCTAAGGCAATCAAGAACATAAAGATACCCACGCCCATGACATTGAGCGCCAGTATTTTTCGCATCACATGGCTAGCCACCACCACACCAAAAAAGCCAATAGCAAAAAGTGCTAAGCCAGCCATAGAATAAAGCAATGCAGAGGTCATTTTATAGTCCGGTGTTTATGGTCGGTAACTGATATATTTTCACTAGCAATAAAGCTGCTATAAAGTGAGGCTAATGCAAGGGTTATTGAGACAGTAGCGCAAGTTTCTATTAACAGTATCAGCAGGCCAGAAAATGCTAGGGGATAAGTGAGTAAGCTGCCTTCAAACCAAATAAGGGCTGTGCCGATAGTGATAAATACCACTAAACTAAGCACTAACAAAACACGCGCCATAAAAGAGGTGTAGTTAACCTGATAAGTATCACTTTGAAACATCAGCACGCTAGCACCTGCCAACAAAGCGCCAGCTTGGAATGCACCACCAGGCTGATGTGCACCCGCCCAAAGCAAATAGCCGGCAAAAATAACCACTGCGGGTGTAATCCAACGCTGCAGTGCCAATAGCACCAAATTTTGTTTACTTACTTCGATGCGTTTAAAGAATGGAGCATGGTGATCACGCGTGGGTAAAATAGCCAGTACAACCACCAGTAGCACGGCGATTTCAAGCAAGGTGTCGTAGGCGCGAAAATTGAGTAACACAGCGGTAATTGGGTTAGTAACACCACTAAGCTCGATATTCTGAGTAATTAAAGGGGCTAGGCCAGTGTTATGTCCCTTATCGCTAAGTACTATTGTTATCGTTACGGCTAATAAAAGCCCGGCAACCACTATTGAGGCAATTAAGCTTAATGTACTTTTATCGACTGCGGGGCCGTCATATTTAATATCTAATTTGTTAAACATGCTCTCTAGTATCCTTTTGGCTTTTCTTAGCGTTAGTCACATTTGGCTCAATTGCTTTTGTGCGGTGAGGCCTAATTCGATTCCATGCAGCCAGCAATAAAGCGCCGGTGATGCCTGCACCAATAGCGGCTTCGGCAATAGCGACGTCAAAGGCGCCAAGCTGTCCCCAAGCAATAGCGGCTAAAAGGCCTAAACAAACAAAAAATACGATACAGCGAAAAAGTGACAGAGAAAAAATACTCATCCAACCAAGGGTAAGCATACTAAAAATTAATAGAGCATCAAAAATCATCACTAGGCTCATCATTTATTCTCAACTGAAGGTGGTGCTGGTGTTTTTAAGGATTGCTCGTTAATCACTTGAGAGGCGATTAAATAGCTGCAAGCGGCACTAGAGAATATAACCAAGCCCCAAACAAGCACTAACTTTAAGCCATCAGTCAGTGAAGACAGCTGTGGTAATAACCCAATTACCATCAATCCAAGACCTAAATTGTCAGCTTTGGTTAGTGCATGTAGGCGACTGAGTACATCGGGGAATCGTATTAAACCCACCGTGCCAGCACAGAAAAAAAACAATCCTGCTAAGCAAAATATCACACTAAAAATATCCGCTAAATTCATTGAGATTTACCTCTAAGTTGGGTGAAAGTTACAATCGTTATCGACGTTAACAACGCAAGTACCAGGGCGACATCAAGCAGATAAGGCTGATCTTGAATAACCGACAGAAGTGCCAATATAGCAACACCGATAGTGCCCACTAATTGCGTTGTCAAAATACAATCTGCATAACTTGGTGCGCGCAAGACAAACAGCAAACTTAACAGCAGTAAAATAGCTAACACTATGCTGGCAATGACTAATAGGGTTATCATCAATTTTCACCATCAATAAGCGGTTGAACGCTAGTGCCTAAAAGCTGTTTAATACGTATTTGGCAATCGTCTATTTCGGCCTGATTGAAGGTGTTCATATCTAGCACATGAATGGTGAGCTCTTGAGCATTTTGTCTAGCGCTTACGGTACCGGGCAATAAACTTAGCACCTGCATAAAGGTAAACACTTGCGAGTCGTTAGCTAAATCTGTGTGATATTTTATAAAGCCAGGTGAAAGCTTTAGCTTAGGGCTAAGTGCTAATTTAGCGATAGACCATCCGCCTCGCAGAGACTGAACATAGAAGTAATATAAAAATGATAGAATACTGAATGGTTTTTTTAGCCACTGATGTCGTTTTTTTTGTTGTGGCGCTAAATAGAGGCTAAGCACGCTAGCCATGGCAATAAAAACAATACCTAGGCCCAGAGAATTTTGCTGCCAACGGGTAAGTAAGCCCCAAAATAGGCTAAATAAAGCGAACCGAATAAAGAATCTCCAGCTCAATACTGAGCGAAAGCTGAACGAAGATGGTGAACTCGACAATTCATTATTTTGCTTGATAATTTTCATTTTCTTCCCTAAACATCTAAGTCAATATTCACTTTATAAAAAGTTACCTTCAAGTTTATAATAGGTTGATATAAAGTTAATGTGGCGTTTATTTCAGATACATTGATAAAAATGAAGTTTCGGTCACAGCAGAGAAAATAAAAAGTCGAATTAAACGACATATTAAGTCGGATTTATCGATAAAAATATTCCAACTTAAATTAATGTAGCAGGGAGGCTTTAAATAACAGCGATGAAATTAAGGCTCAGTTGTCGCTAATTATTGTCGCCTCAGATGAAATTAACTTGGCTATTCATATTTGGCCAACAGGTTTTAAGAGCTAGCTGTCAGTAAAATAGCTTTCAGTTAAAAGTAACAACTGTGAGTTTGTTTTTTCTGTTAGGTTTTTGTGCATCAAGTTATGCGTTTGCTTAAAGGACTGAAGTCCGATTTACAATTTACAAAGAACTTTTTGCCCCCATTACATTAATCATCCGCTGAACGCTTGACCAATGTAGGTTGGACTTTAGTCCATCAGGTTAAATGAAATTTAACTGGTTTTGGAATAAATGGTGAGCGAAAAAAATAATAGCCCGCTGCAGATTTTTTTGACCCCTAGTGTTAATCATCAGGCTAATCCCTTGACGGACTGAAGTCCGACCTACAAAGGGCCAAAAAATGCCTATAAAAAAAGCGTTTTTATTGGGATAAAATAAGTAGGGGGGATGGTGATTACAATTATAATTCAATTAAGCACATGATTGGATGTGCATAATATTTGAACAATGTTACTTGGTTAGTCAATATGTACTCCAACTTGAAGTAGCACCGCTATTAGTAAAGCTTAATCACCGAAGATGCAGGTTCTTGCCGTTTTACAAATAGCTAAAACGGCAGGGTGGCTGACTTTACGCTCGGCCGAAATCGCATAAAATCTATGTTTTACATCATCAGTTTGGCCAATGATTTGCACACCAAAGTTCTGACAGACCTCATCGGCTATTGCTGTTGGCATAAAGAAAACACCAAGACCTCGTTGGCCGAATGACTTTATTAAAGCACTGTCATCAAACTGGCCAACAACATTAGGAAATATCTTCTGCTTATGTATCCACTGATCAAATAACTGTCTGATGCCAAATTGTGTTGTGGGTAGTAACATTGGCGCGTGGTGCAGAGATTTTGGAAAGTTTGGTGCTAAGCTTTCTTTCAATTCAGGAACGCCAAAAAACGTCAAGCCAGATTCGCCAAGGTAATGATTAAAAACACTGGTTCCCAAGGTATTGTTAGTTGGAGCATCACTGATAACCATGTCTAATTTGTGCATAGACAGGTCGGCCAATAGACCTAAAACAGGACCTTCTGTGCTGATTAAGTTAAGACCGCCAGGTATCAGCAATGCCGGTTCAATAATTTTACAGACAATAGTTTTAGGAAGCGAACTGGCGACACCGACCATAAACTCAGTCTGGTTGCATGAAGCAGCACTTCGCATCACACCACCGAGTTCATGGCCTAATTTGAAAATTTCATCAGCGTATTTCAGCGCAGTTCTACCCGGCTCTGTTAACACCAAATTTCTGCCCTGTTTTTCAAACAAGGCGCAGCCCATGCGAGCTTCTAATAGCGAGAGTTGGCCACTAATGGTATGAGGTGTTATATGTAAGCGTTTACTTGCCTTAGCTATACTGCCTTCATGTGCTACAGCCCAAAAGTAACGCAAATGTTTATAGTTAATAAGCTCAGACAAAAGTAAAACACCTCAAGGCTTTTAATAGTGAAAATTGCAATTTAGCAGGGTGATGACAAGGATATTGTCAATTTAACAATAATTTATACTAAGGCTTTTATATTGCAACGTTTTAATTTTTATCACCGCCATATTTTCTTAACAAAATATGGCGGTTACTAAGACCTTAAATGATATAAAACGAACTATTAGAAAATATATATTAAATAGTTTGCGTTAATTTCTCCTTTAAAAGTCCTAGTATGACGCTAACTTTTTCTCAATATAAACCATTGTTCATGGCTTATGTTGACGATTAGATTCAGTACGCCTAATGTTTTTTCTCCGCCATTATAGTGCTCAAAAAGACGGTGAAAATGCTAGCTAAAGCCAATTTATTGTAGCAATAATCACGAATTTACTGGTGCTAGGTCTTTTAAATAACGTTGACCATTTTCAACATAGTGCATAGCCGATTTAGTGAACATATCTTGGGTTGACTCATCAAGCACTTTAATGACTTTAGCCGGCGAGCCTAAAACGAGATGTCCGTCCGGCACTTGCATGTTCTCAGTAACTAAACTGTTAGCACCAATTAAGCAATTTTTGCCAATGTTAGCACCATTGAGTACCACCGCATTCATGCCCACTAGGGTATTATCTCCTATGGTACAACCATGCAACATGACTTTGTGGCCTACAGTAACATTGCGCCCTACAGTCATTGGGAATTGAGCGTCAACATGTAAAATTGAACCGTCTTGAATATTGGTATTCTCACCAATGCTAATGCTGGCTACATCAGCACGAATAACCACGTTAAACCAAATGCTAGTATTTTCGCCTAGGGTAACGTCACCTATTAGTGTGGCATTGGGGGCTATAAAATTACTCTTATTTAACTTGGGTACTAAGTCAGCCAATCGATAAATCATCTGTTTTTCCTTTTTTCGAATTTATGCCTTTATATTAATCTATTCCCGTTAGAGAGCAAATTAGACTTTTAAGTGATAGTTATAATGCTTGAGTTATACTAAAAATAAACTAGCTTAATGTATGAAGATTAAGCAATTAATGGTAAAACATTACAAGTAGTTAGTAATAATAATAATTTTAACGTCCAGTCGGATGAGATACTTAGCAAATAAGCTCAACACATAAGACTATGTGCTGAGCTTATTATTAGGTGTTCTATGTCTAAATAAAGGTGATATATGATTATTGGTATACCGAAAGAAACATTGTCAGGTGAAAACCGAGTCGCTAGTGCGCCAACCGCGGTAGTGTCATTACTCAAGCTTGGTTTTGAGGTGAAAATACAAAAAGGTTGTGGTACTAAAGCAAGCTTTACGGATCAAGAATTTATTGATGCCGGTGCCAGTGTCGCGGTTAAGAAAGATGTTTGGCAGTCTGATATTATCTTTAAAGTAAACCCTCCTACACTTGACGAAATTGCTGCCATGAAGGAGGGGGCTTATCTCGTTGGTTTTATTGCTCCTGCACAAAATGAGGATATTTTAGCGGCGTTAAAAGATAAAGAAATTACCACCTTAGCCATGGAAATGGTGCCAAGAATGACCCGTAGTCAATCAATGGATGCGTTAAGTTCGATGGCCAACATTGCTGGTTATCGTGCCGTTATTGAAGCGACACATCAGTTTGGTCGTTTTTTAACCGGGCAAATAACCGCTGCGGGTAAAATGCCACCCGCTAAAGTCATGATTATTGGTGCCGGTGTTGCCGGTTTAGCTGCCATAGGGACAGCAAGTAGCTTAGGGGCGATTGTGCGAGCATTCGACACCCGACCCGAAGTTAAAGAACAAATAGAAAGCATGGGTGCTGAATTTCTTGAGCTTGATTACGAAGAGCCGGAAGACACAGGCTCTGGTGATGGTTACGCAAAAGAGATGAGCAAAGCTTTTATTGATGCAGAAATGGCCTTGTTTGCTGAGCAAGCCAAAGATGTTGATATTATTATTACCACCGCTATGATCCCAGGCAAACCAGCGCCTAAGCTTATTACAACCGCAATGGTTGAATCGATGAAAACGGGCAGTATTATTGTTGATTTAGCGGCAGCTGGCGGCGGTAATTGTGAATTAACCCAAGCAGGTAAAGTCGTTAATGAAAAAGGTGTGAAAATAATTGGTTACACCGATCTTGTTTCTCGCTTACCGAATCAAGCATCACAGTTATATGCAAATAATTTAGTCAGCTTAGCGAAACTCTTGTGCAAAGAAAAAGATGGTACGCTTAATATTAATTTTGACGATGTCGTCATTCGCAATATGACCGTTGTTAAAGCAAATGAAATTACTTTTCCACCACCGGCTATTCAGGTCAGTGCTGCGCCTGTTAAGCCTAAAAATGAAGCCGTTAAAGCGCCTGAAGTTAAAGTTAAAGAACCGGTGAGCCCGGTTAAAAAATATAGCCTGATGGCTGCTGGTGCTCTACTTTTTGCTTGGGTTGCGAGTGTTGCCCCTGCGGATTTTCTTTCTCATTTTACCGTCTTTGTCTTGGCCTGTGTTATTGGTTACAACGTGGTGTGGAATGTTAGCCATTCGCTGCATACACCCCTGATGAGTGTAACCAATGCCATCTCTGGCATTATCATTGTTGGCGCAATTCTACAGGTGGGTAATAGTAATCCACTAATACAAGTGCTCGCCGGTGTCGCAATACTTATTGCCACTATCAACATTGTTGGTGGCTTTGTTGTCACTAAACGTATGCTAAAAATGTTTAGAAAATAAGGGACACTTTAATGGAATTTTCTCAAGGTTTAATCAGTGCAGCTTACATTATTGCTGCGTTATTGTTCATTTTTAGCTTGGCAGGACTTAGTAAACAACAAACGGCTGAAACAGGTAATTGGTATGGTATTGTCGGTATGGCCATCGCGCTTATTGCCACCATTGCCGATCCTCGTGTCGACAATGTTTGGATTATTTTAGTGACTATGGTGATCGGCGCTATCATTGGCCTGCGGCTAGCGAAAAAAGTTGAAATGACCCAAATGCCAGAATTAGTGGCAATACTGCACAGTTTTGTTGGTTTAGCGGCGGTATTAGTTGGCTTTAATAGCTATTTTGAAATGGACCATTCGGTAATGGCTACCTTTAGTGACAGTCAGCAAATGGCGGTTAATATTCATTTAGTTGAAGTGTTTCTTGGGGTATTTATTGGCTCGGTCACCTTTACCGGTTCAATTGTCGCGTTTGCCAAGTTGCGAGGTATTATTAACTCGGCCGCACTCATGTTACCTCAGCGACATAAGTTAAATTTAGTGGCGGGTATCATAGCCATTATTTTGCTAGTGACTTTTGTTCAACAAGGTGGTGGTGATAACACATTATATCTGATGACCTTTATTGCCTTAGTTTTTGGTTGGCATTTAGTCGCCTCAATTGGCGGTGCAGATATGCCAGTGGTGGTGTCCATGCTCAATTCATACTCAGGTTGGGCAGCCGCAGCGGCAGGTTTCATGCTTAATAATGATTTGTTAATTGTGACCGGCGCATTAGTGGGTTCATCAGGGGCTATTCTTTCTTACATTATGTGTAAAGCCATGAACCGCTCTTTTATCAGTGTTATCGCTGGGGGTTTTGGTACCAATGTCGTTATAGACACAGAGACCGATTACGGTGATCACATTGAAATTAACGCAGAATCGGTAGCCGATATGTTGAACGGCGCAAAGTCGGTTATTATTACGCCTGGTTACGGTATGGCAGTAGCGCAAGCACAGTATCCGGTTTATGAAATGACTCAAGCTTTAAAAGCCAAAGGTATTGATGTGCGCTTTGCTATTCACCCAGTGGCAGGACGCTTACCTGGGCATATGAATGTGTTATTAGCCGAAGCTAAAGTGCCTTACGATATTGTGCTTAGCATGGATGAAATTAATGATGACTTTGCTAAAACTGATGTGGTTTTAGTCATAGGTGCAAACGATACGGTAAACCCTGCAGCGTCTGAAGATCCCACTAGTCCGATTGCGGGAATGCCGGTACTAGAAGTTTGGCATGCGAAAAATGTTATTGTTTTTAAGCGCTCAATGAACACAGGTTATGCTGGCGTACAAAATCCATTGTTTTTTAAAGACAACACTCAAATGTTGTTTGGCGATGCAAAAGACTCGGTTGAACAAATATTTAAGGCTTTGTAATTTGCTAGATTAAAGCGTCAATAAACAAGTGATGTTAAAAATGCCGATAAGTGATTGTCGGCATTTTTTATGGATGCCACCCAGTCCAACAATATAAAAAATGCTAAAAATTGACCTTAGCTACAAGGTTACTCACCATAAACTTCTTTTTACGATACGAGTTGCCATTGCCATTGATTTTAGTCGCTTTCTTAGTGATAAAGTTATATATCTCGCAGACAATTTTGTTAAGCTACTGAAGATAAAAGCCATTACTCAGTTCATTGTGAGTCAATCAATCGCTTCAGTTGTCTTATCGATTGATTTTTAGCCTGAGTTGATGCTTTTGTACTAAGTTTTTAGCGATAGCTATTATTTACCTTACTAGCTTTATCTAATAACAAAACTTTATCTACATAATAAAAAGTTTTCTTCCAACAACAAACAATTAATAGCAAATTTAATATAGCTAAACATAAGCAGAGTGAATAGTTTTTGCCTATCTAATCTGCGCTATTACTAAGCATAGAACCTTCGGAGAATAATGTGGTAGAACCAAGTGTAATTGCACCCAGTGTCATTGAATTATGGGTAGGCACTATTAACGGTTATTTATGGGGCAGTATTTTAATTTATCTGCTGAGTGCTTGCGGGATCTGGTTTACTTTTCGTTTGAAAGGGCTACAAATCACGCGATTTTTTCACATGTTTACTATTTTAAAAACCAGTCGTAAAAGTTCTAGCCAGGGTATTTCTTCTTTTCAAGCGCTGTGCACATCGTTGGCGGCGCGGGTGGGTACGGGCAACTTAATGGGCGTAGCCGTGGCTATTTCATTGGGTGGTGCCGGTGCTGTTTTTTGGATGTGGTTGATTGCTTTAGTCGGTATGGCAACAGCATTCGCTGAAAGTGCTTTAGGGCAGCTCTATAAAGAACGCGACAGCTTGGGTAATTTTCGTGGTGGCCCCGCGTATTATATGAGTAAAGGTTTAAAGAATAAAAAATTAGCTATTACCTTCTCACTTTGTTTGTTTTTTGGTTATGGCTTTGTCTTTAGTGCTGTGCAGGCAAATTCTATTACCAGTGCATTTAATGGCTCGTACGGTTTTAATCCACTTTACACCGGTATCGTTATTACGATTGCCGCGGGTTTTATTATTTTTGGCGGATTAAAAAATATTGCCCGTTTTGCTGAGCTCACGGTGCCTTTTATGGGCTTACTTTATTTACTGGTTTGCTGCACTGTTATTGGCTTGAATATCGAAAAAGTGCCGATGATTATTAGTGATATTTTCGCGTCAGCCTTAGGTTTAAAAGAAGCCGGTAGTGGTCTGGTAGGGGCGGCGATAGTACAAGGGGTTAAACGTGGTTTGTATTCTAATGAAGCCGGTATGGGTAGCGCGCCCAATGCTGCCGCTGCTGCAGAGCCTTTTCCTCCGCATCCTGTTTCACAGGGTTATATTCAAATGTTGGCGGTGTTTTTTGACACGATTGTCATATGTTCATGTACGGCAATCTTGATCTTACTTTTTAAAGATACTGGCAGCCAAGCGCAAGGCATTCAATTAACGCAACAAGCCCTTAGCCATCAAGTAGGGGCTTGGGGAAGCGACTTTATTACTATCGCCATATTGCTGTTTGCCTTTACCTCGATAGTGGCAAATTTCGCCTATGCCGATAATAATTTAAAGTATTTAAATATGGATAATTTCCTCGGACGATGGTTTTTACGTATTGGTTTTCTGTTGATGTTGGTCTTTGGCTCTGTAGCGACCTTACCTGAAGTGATCGCTTTAGCCGACTTGTCGACAGGATTAATGACCATTTTTAATGTTACGGCGTTATTTATGCTTTCTAAAGTGGTGGTGCAAATAACCAAAGATTATCACCGCCAACAAGATAAAGGCTTATTACCGACTTACCAGCCTGATGAAGAGGAGCAACAACGCTTTAATTTAACCCAAGGCATTTGGAATAAAAAGTAGCTGATAAAATTGGTATTGATTTAATACAAGCAAGTGTTAATAAAGCTGCTATACTGCGCGACTTAATATTTTGGCGTACTGCTTTAAGGCAGGTGCGTTTTTACGATAATACAGAAATGGTGATGTTATGAGTGTGGATGCAATAGGTTTATCGGCTAATTTACTAAAAGCGGTAAAAGCATGCGGTTATAAAAATTTAACGCCGATTCAACAACAAGCTATTCCTGTTATTCGTACCGGTGTTGATGTTTTAGCCAGTGCTCAAACAGGGACCGGGAAAACAGCGGCTTTTACTTTGCCTATTCTTGATAGTTTAGCGAAAAAAGTGAAGCCTAATGTGGATGGATTTGACACCACAACGACTGTTAAGGCACTCATTTTAACGCCAACACGTGAGTTAGCGGCGCAGATTTCAAAAAATGTAAAAACCTATGGTGAGTTTTTACCCTTGCGCTCGGGTGTCGTTTTTGGTGGTGTTAATATGCCACCACAAACTAAAATGCTTAAAACGGGTGTCGATGTATTAGTGGCAACACCAGGACGTTTAATTGAGCATCTTGAACAGCGCAACTTAGATTTGTCTCAAGTGCAGTTTCTTGTGCTTGATGAAGCAGACCGTATGCTTGATATGGGTTTTTATAACGACATAGAACGTATTGTGGCAATGATCAAGGCAAAACATCAAACCTTGATGTTTTCTGCAACATTTTCAAATAAAGTTAAAACGTTAGCAAAGAAAATTCTGAAAACACCAAAAACCATCGAAGTAGCACGTCAAAACTCTACCTCAGGTAAAGTAAAGCAATCGGTTTATTGGGTTTCTGAAACCCGTAAAGCTGAGCTATTGTCGGAGCTTATTGGGGTTAATAATTGGCAGCAAGTGTTAGTTTTTGCTGGTACTAAAGAAAGTGCCAATATTTTAGCGAATGAGTTGAAACTTGACGGTATAAAAACCGCTTTATGTCATGGTGATAAAACTCAAGGTGCGCGTAATAAAGCACTAGAGCAATTTGTTGATGGCAGTGTTCGGGTTCTAGTCGCTACTGATGTTGCTGCGCGTGGCCTTGATATTGCTAATTTACCTTATGTGGTTAACTATCATTTACCTTTCTTGCCTGAAGATTATGTACATCGTATTGGTCGCACAGGCCGAGCAGGTAAATCAGGTACGGCTATCTCATTAGTTAGCCCTAAAGATGAGCAGTTTCTTGATAATATTGAAGCCTTAATTGAGCGTAAATTTGAGCGTATTGTTGTACCGGGTTATGAATTAGACCGACCTTTACCTGCACATTATGACGCCAAAGAAGACGCGCCATTAAAGAAAAGCCGCTATAAAGCTACACAAGATAAGAATCAATTACTGGCGCGTAAAAAGGCTGAAGCCACACCAGCAGCTAAGCGCAGAGCAAAAGAGAAAACTAAAACTCAAAAAAATGCTCCAGTAAGTAAAACAGCAAATAAAAGACGTAAATAGTCTTTTTAAGTGCTTTGCTCATAACGCAGGTTAGTATTTATGCAGTTTGATAACACTGATATTGACGTACCTTTTAACTATCGACATCACTGCTGGTTTTGTGCTGAACCAGCAGGGCATTCTTTCACTTTTCCTCATTCAGAGCATTTAGTTTTTGACTGCTCGCATGAGCCATTGACCTTACCTAGTTGTGCAGAGTGCGCGCGTGCGGCCAACCAAGCCGAAGTGCGCAGCATTTGGCAAGTTGAAAAAATTGTCAAAGAGTATTTAATTCAAAAATATCGTAAAGACCTTGCCATTGGCCTTAATTGGACACAAAACGAATTAGCCAATGCTGGTTTTGAAGAGGGCAGCTTTGCAGGATTTCAAAAAAGCGCTTGGTTTATGTATGAAGTAGCAAGAGACAGAGTGAATTTTCATGGCTGGCCGTTAGTGCTTAATGGCATTGAAATGGTTAACGAAGATGTAGACCTAGCGTTTTGTTTTGATGGTGTGAGTTATCCGAGTATCGAGCAGGCGATGGAACATTATAGTGTTAACTTTGCACTTGATTTGGCGTTCTTACGCCGAGTAATAGCAAAGGTTGGCCCAAAAAGTTTTGCCAAAGCGGTAAGGTTTTGCCGCTTATATGTGGGTGCAACAGCGAATGAAAAGTCACTTGCGTTACGTGAATTTAGTTAATAGTTTTATTACTATTACTACTCAGGTAGTACTGATTTTATAGTGAGTATCCGTAAACCCTCAACCTAGACCTTTCCACTTTAAGCTGACTGAATAAAATACTTAGGTTAGCCTTTGAAAGCGAGATTAAACTTTTGTGGCAGATTCATTTTTTGTGAATATAGCGCCTGATCCGCACGAAGAAAAAAACTGGAAACATCGTCAGCTCTATTCATAAAAGCTAAGCCTAGGCTACTGGTTACATTATACTTTGTTAATAATATATCTTGCGACATTGTGTGGTAAATTCTTTGCTCGATGACGTTTAACGATGGTTTGGTAGCATCAGTGACGATAATCGCGAATTCATCACCACCAAAGCGGAAAACATAGTCAGTATCTCGAACACTTTGTCGTAATGCCTTGGCAAAATGTATTAAGACGTTATCGCCCATGGCGTGACCAAAGGAGTCGTTAACGGCTTTGAACTTGTTTAAATCACAATAAATTAAGCCAACTAGCGTCTGTCGGCGAGTGGCTTGGGCCATAGCGCGTTTAATTTGTTCGTCAAAACTACGTCGGTTGCCTAATTGGGTTAAGCTATCTTGCATCGCTAATTGCATTGCTTGGTGATATTGCACAGCATTATTTAAAGGGTTGATTAATAACTCATGCAGTTCAGTCAAGACTTTATCATTAGTCATACTGATGGGAATGTTAACTGCATAAGTAATTATGCCAAAAAATTGACCATTGATTTTTAACTCAAACTGACGTTCTGCTTTAGCCTGCCGACTGTCTTTGGCTGTCGCATTTATATCAGGGTGTTTAAAATAAACACCTGTAAAATCAAGGTACTTTGCCACTTCAACTGCAAAAATATTGATAAGTTCTTTTACATCTAACGTGGTTTGTAACTGCTTAAGCAAGGCTAAATTACGTTGGCTCTGTTGTTCACTTTGTTGAAATAATGTGAAGGCATTAAATTTAGAGTTAGGGTGATCAACAACATTAACTGTAGCCATAGTTTTCCTTGTAAATTTTGACGTTAAACTTTATTTTCATATCCGTAACTATTTTAAAGCAAAAATCATACCTACTATTTAAATTAACAAATTTTTTATGGATATTTTAATGAGGTTTTAATGGGAATTATCAATTTACGTCGTTTATAGCCATAGCTAGTTGATGCAATTGTAAAGCAAAAATAAAATTAAATATTAAGTTAAGTAACCGTTTTTAAGCGTTTTTTTATAAAAAAATAATAAAATACTTTAGACAAAACAGCCTGCACAAGGCTACACTTAGCAGGCAAATACGATGTAAACGCTTTCAATTTGTTCTATTTTGCGTTTTATAGCAGCCTCATTTGAATGTGCCGGTGAATATACCAATAATGCCATGGGTATTAATTATAATTTCAACCAGTGCAATTCTGCAACTTTCAGTTTCATCACCTTCGAAGGAATACATGTGACAGGTCACTTTGAATTACTCGCTATATTGTCCAGTGCCGTTTTAATTGTTTGGCTTTTTCGACGCTTGCAATTGCCAGCGATTTTGGCGTATTTAGTGGCAGGTGTGTTGGTGGGTGACCATGGCTTAGCTATCGCTCAAGAACATGTTAATTATGAACATTTTGCTGAACTCGGTATTGTATTTCTACTGTTCACCCTTGGGCTTGAATTTTCATTACCTAAATTAGTTTCTATGCGGCATCTGGTGGTTACTGTGGGTAGCTTACAAGTGATTATTTCACTGGTGTTATTTATGTTGGTGGCGATGTTTCTAGGGCAAAGCATTGATGCAGCAATAACCATAGGCGGTATATTAGCACTTTCTTCTACTGCTATTGTTATTCGCCAGTTAAGTGAAAGTGGTGGCATGAAGAAAAAGTCAGGGCAATTATCTGTGGCAGTGCTGCTGTTTCAAGATGTTGCCGTGGTGCCCTTGTTAATTATTATCCCTTTATTAGCCCAAGGCGGCGATTCTTCTTTTATTATGGCGCTATTATTTGCACTAGTTAAAGGGGTATTTGTTGTTTCACTATTATTATTCGCTGGTAAATGGATATTACCTAGATTATTCAATTTAGTTGCTCAAGTTAGAACTGATGAATTATTTGTATTAACCACATTACTGGTGACCTTAGTCGCATCAGCATTAACGCAGTGGTTTGGCCTTTCGATGGCGTTAGGAGCCTTTTTAGCGGGTATGATGTTAGGAGAGAGCCAATATAAACATCAGCTTGAAGCTGACATTAGACCCTATCGTGATATTTTACTGGGTTTGTTTTTTGTCACGGTTGGCATGAAGCTTAATATCAATGTTGTTTTTTCCTCTCCTTTGATCATTATTTCGTTGTTAGTCTGCTTTATGGCGATTAAAGTGTTGGTGATTGTTTTACTAGCAAAACGGGCTGGAGAGTCTTCTAAAGATGCTTGGGCTGCCGGTATTATGTTGGCGCAAATGGGTGAGTTTGGTTTTGTTTTAATTGCTTTAGCTAGCCAAGTTGAAGTGTTACCTGAAACCACAGCATCTATCTTACTGGGTACGGGTGTGCTAAGTATGGCAATAACGCCTTATATGATCAGTCATGCGCGCGGCTGGGCACTTTGGTTGAGCCGTGAAAAGCCACTGGACAGCCAAGTGTTAGAAGAATTACCTCAAAGTACCACACTCAGTGATCATGTTATTATTTGCGGCTTTGGTCGTATTGGACAAACCGTTAGCCGCTTCTTAAAACAAGAGTCGATCGACTTTGTCGCTATTGATATTGACCCCTTACGGACAAGCAAAGCAAGAGAAGCTGGCGAAAACGTGCTTTTTGGCTCTTCTAGGCAGGCTGAATTGTTGCATGCTGCACAGTTATCAAAAGCTAAGCTGGTTGTTATCGCCTTTGGTGAAGATAAACAATCACTTGATGTTATTCAAAAAGTACGTTCTTTATCCCCTAACGTGCCTATTTTAGTGCGTACCCGCAACGACGATCAGTTAGACGAATTACATGCGGCGGGTGCAAATGAAGTGGTTCCAGAGAGCCTAGAAGGCAGTTTAATGCTAGTGTCTCAAGTTTTGTCATTATCAGGCGTGCCTTTTTCTCGCATTGTTCGCCGTGTGCAAAAAGAGCGTAAGAACCACTACAATCATTTACATGGCTTCTTTCAAGGCGAACATACTGATATGAGCCCTGATAGTATTGACCGTATTGAATTTGCGCATGCGATTATATTAGCCGATGATTCTTTTGCTAATGGCCGTTCAATTGCTTCATTAAAACTAGGTGATCGCCGTGTTATTGTGGTCGCATTACGTCGCAATAACATTGAAAGCGAAGAGCCTGACGTTGACACGATATTACAATCACAAGATACCTTAATTGTGCGTGGCAAACCCAGACGGGTAGAGCGAGCTGAACGTTTTGTCCAAGAAGGGCATTAGCTTATTTGACGGTAGTATCAGTTGTTAAAGCAAAAAGCTTGTTTAAGGCTTTTTAATTAACATGGCTTAGATATCAAGAAATTGGCGAATTTTAGTTTCTTGCTCAAGTGCGTCATTAAAGCCGAGGTTTATTAACTCCTTACAATAGTTTTTTTCAAACAATAAGTAGCTGACTAAGCTAGATTCCGCGTCATTGCTAACCCCCATGCTGCGTAATAATAGTCGAATCGACAAAGGCAGTTTATCGTAATATTTCACCGCAATATTGTTAAAGTTATGACTAGGATTAAGCAGATAGGATTCAATGTTTTTTAAACCGGAAATGTTTTTTTTCTTTGCATCTGGAATTAGCGATAAGGTGTTGTTAACCCTCTCCATGCGTTCAATATCACTTTGCAGGGTATCTGAGAAAACAGAATCAAGTAAGTGACTTGCGATTGCCGCTGTTGTTGGTGGATGTGGGTTATTTTCAACCGCATGAAGCGGCTCTTTTGGTTGCTCGACACCAACAATAAATATTTTTTCTGCTCCTAAGTGGATGGCAGGACTTAACGGAGACAACTGGTGAACTGAACCATCGCCTAAATGATGGCGTTGTATTCTTTCTGACGGAAAAACTAACGGAATGGCCGCTGATGCCATTAAATGTTGGCTGTTTAATTGCGTAGGCTCGCCCCGTCGCTTTGCTCTAAACCAAGGCGAAATAGACGCTTCTGATTGAAAAAAACTAATCGAGTCACCGCTGGAATAACTTGATGCTGTCACCGATACTGCGGAGAGATAACCGCGTCTAATATTGGTATCTATTCGGCTAAAATCTACTACGGTTTCAAGCAGTTGTCTAAGCGGCGCGTTGTTTAATAAGCTTCGGGCACTTTTATTGGCATAATCTGCCTGAAAGTTACCTAAAACCCCACCGATTAAGTGACTAAACACACGTAGGGGATCGGTATGATAAATTCTTTCAGGATCGAGATTTTTCCAGATCCACTCCAACTTCTTGACCGCCAATTGAAAACAGGAGGCATAACAAGCTAATGCGGTTGAGTTGATAGCACCTGCTGACGTACCACAAATAATTGGAAAAGGCACACCATGATTGCGTGGCATAAATTTAGCTATCGCAGACAAAACACCGACCTGATAGGCGGCACGTGCGCCTCCACCGGTTAATACTAAAGCGTTATTACTGTTGATGTAGCTACGTTTATTCGTCATTAATTAAACCGATGTTATTAAAGTCGAGCGTGATTTTAATCAGTTTTCTATAGGGTGGCTAGTTGAAATGAATAATATTTGTTTGCCAGTGCAGGTTAATAGAAAAAAGGCCAGCAAATGCTAGCCTTTTAATGACACAAGAATTATTGACTAGTAAAACATTTAACTGATAGCCATTGAACTTGTAGTCATTGAAATAAAAAATTTTTCATGTACTTAATTCAATGGTTATCAGTTTGAGTTAAACGTCTACAGGAAAATAAACCACTAACCACCAACACGTTCGTTTGCAGCGTCGATTAATGGTTGCGACCCATGTTGAATAAGGGGTAGATTTTCAGAAACAACGTCTCTTGGTAATTTTCCAATCATCAAAGAGCCTATCTCAACTGAACCCCTGGTAGCAGCAAATTCTAACAAGTTTTGACCATTACACTTAATATCTGAAAAAATATCACGAATTCTTAATCTATTCGCCTTTAAGAATGAACGCATACGTCTTTTGTCGTCTGCAGCAACATACTCACATATACTTAGTGCAATGTCAGCAGCTTGCGCTTTTGGCGTTGATACAATAGACGTCATTGTTAAAGCAGTAATGGTAGTAACTAGTAATAATTTTTTCACTTTAATAACCTTTTATAATACAAATAGAGTTAATAAAAGAAAAAACCACAGGATGTACCTAATAACACGGTGACTCCGCTGTCATAGATAAAGATAGTACTATCCTTAGACCGGTGGTTTTGCGTAACACGTTTTCGCGTGTTTTGCCTTTTCTTTGTTAGTGTAATTATCACTAAAGTCGTAGTTAATTGCAACCCAAGGGTTACAACTTATTGGTATTTAACACCTAGTTGACTTAATTATTTTACAAATGGCGATTTTATAAGCTTTACCTATAACGTTATTGATTTTGAAGATGTTTTTATAAGAATGTAGGGCGTTAATTCAAAGGTTCTAGGCGTTATCCACAGTAGCTATTGTGTGCAACTAATACCTTGCTTGACGGTTGATATTTAGGGGCGGTTTGGCAGTATGAAGTTGTATTACTAAGCCTGGTGAATTTTGTGGAGAGGGGAGCGAGTTAGAAGCATGGCGGTAATAGCAATCTCACTAATTTTCTGATTATTTACCAAGTTAAAACACCCCTCTACTGCGTTATTTACTTAATAATTAGAGCGACTAGTTATCAAACAAATGTCTTGTATTTCGCTTTTTGATCTTCGTATAGAGAAGACCAGTTAATTAATGCAACAGGTGAAATGCATTTTTAGCTTAAATCGTGATAACTAATTAAATATTAATATTTCTCATATATCAATATAAGCGATGACCATGATGGGACTTCGGCGAATTATAACGCCAAACTGAATACAAAAAGGGACCGCAGCCCCTTATTTTATATGTTTTTATTAATTATCAACTGCAGGTTATCACTTTATAATTGCATCTCAGGCACGTCGCCTTCAACAACAAGTTCACCTTCAGTTAGTGATATTATTTCTGCGACTGACACGCCAGGTGCACGCTCTAATAAGTAAAATTTACCATTTTTTATCTCAATAAAAGCCAGATCAGTTAACACCTTTTTAATGCAGCCTTTACCAGTTAACGGTAGTGTACAATTACTTAACAACTTAGATACACCATGTTTAGAGGCATGGGTCATGGTCACAATAATATTGTCTGCACCGGCGACTAAATCCATCGCACCGCCCATACCTTTAATTAACTTACCAGGGATCATGTAAGAGGCAATATTACCATTTACATCAACCTCAAAGGCGCCTAAAACGGTTAAATCAACGTGACCGCCTCTGATCATGGCAAATGATTCTGCTGAATCAAAAATTGATGCGCCTTTTGCCATTGTCACTGTTTGTTTACCCGCATTGATCAGATCGGCGTCAATTTCTGCTTCGGTGGGAAATTGTCCCATGCCTAGTAAGCCGTTTTCAGACTGCAGCATGACTTCGATCCCTTCGGGAATATAGTTTGCCACTAAGGTTGGAATACCTATACCTAAGTTAACGTAGTAACCGTCTTGTAATTCTTGTGCTACCCGCTGTGCTAGTTGTTCTCTTGTTAAAGCCATAAATTACTCCTTACTAACACTGATTATTCTGAGTCGCTACGAACAGTGCGCTGTTCAATGCGTTTTTCGAATGTACCTAAGATTAAGCGATTAACATAAATGCCTGGCGTATGAATGTGATCAGGGTCTAATTCGCCTGGCTCCACAATCTCTTCTACTTCTACTACGGTTATTTTGCCTGCGGTTGCCGCCATAGGATTGAAGTTACGCGCGGTTTTTCTAAACACTAAGTTGCCATAACGATCGGCTTTCCACGCTTTTACAATAGCAAAATCGCCTTTAATTGCCGGTTCTAAAATGTAATGCCGACCGTCAAATTCACGTTCTTCTTTGCCTTCGGCTACTGGTGTGCCATAGCCTGTCGCCGTAAAAAAAGCTGGAATACCAGCACCGCCAGCACGCATTTTTTCTGCTAAAGTGCCTTGTGGTGTCAATTCAACTTCGAGCTCACCGTTCATCATCTGACGTTCGAACTCAGCATTTTCACCAACATAAGAGGCGATAATTTTTTTGATTTGACGGTTAGGTAATAAAATACCGAGACCAAAATCGTCTACACCGCAGTTATTTGAAACTAGGGTTAAGCCTTTAGTACCTTTACGCTGAATTTCACGTATTAAATTTTCAGGAATACCACATAAACCAAAACCACCAGCAATTACGGTCATATTGTCTTCAAGACCGGCCATTGCTTCTTCATAGCTTGACACTACTTTGTCAAATCCTGCCATTATTTGCTCCTCAATATTAATGTTTAATTTATATTTTATTCGCTGATGTAGGTAATGCTCACGATCAACGCCAGGTAACTTTTTAGTTAACTTTTTAGTCTATATTTTAGATTATTTTGCACGATAGGCTATCGAGACTTTTGATAACGGCGCCTTGCTTAATTTGTCGCTAATAAACCATCCTGCAGCCAGTAATTTGTCAAAATCAATATTAGTTTTTATACCTAAGCCATTGAGCATATATAACACGTCTTCAGTGGCGACATTTCCCGATGCACCCTTAGCATATGGGCAACCACCAAGACCTGCAATAGCACTATCGACTACCTTTACGCCCATAGCAAGCGCCGCGTAAATGTTGGTCAAAGCCTGTCCATAGGTATCATGAAAGTGCACAGCCAACTTATCAATGGGGACTTTAGCACTAACAGCCTGTAACATTTTTTGGACACTGGCTGGCGTACCAACACCAATGGTGTCGCCAAGTGATATTTCGTAACAGCCCATTTTATATAACTTTTCTGCAACTTCTGCTACTTTTTCTGCTGCAATATCACCATCGTAAGGACAGCCAACGACACAAGACACATAGCCACGCACACGAATGTTGGCGGCTTTTGCAGCTTGCATAATGGATTCAAAACGTTGCAAACTTTCATCAATCGAGCAATTAATATTTTTCTGACTAAAGGCTTCTGATGCTGCGCCAAAAATAGCGACTTCATTAGCATTCACCGCCATTGCTGCTTCAAAGCCTTTCATATTTGGCGTTAATGCGGCGTAGGTAACACCGCTTTTGCGCTTAATACCTTTGAAAACATCACTAGAAGTGGCCATTTGTGGCACCCATTTAGGCGAGACAAAACTGCCGCTTTCAATGTAGCTGACACCGGCGTCGGCTAACTTTTCAATTAACGCTATTTTATCTTCTGCGCTAATCTGTAGCTTTTCATTTTGTAGACCATCACGTGGACCCACTTCAACTATTTTTACTGAGTTTGGCAATGAAAAGTGAGCAATATCGGTCATTATGCCTCCTCTGCGGTAAAGGCGATTAATTCAGCGCCACCGTCAACCATATCACCATTTTTATAATAAAGAGTATCTACAATACCATTGCTTGGTGCACGAATGGTATGCTCCATCTTCATCGCCTCCATAATCATCAAGGGTTGATTGGCAATCACGTTATCACCGGCTTTTATTAACACTGACACCATAGTGCCGTTCATGGGGGCAAGTAAACCACCATGGTTATCATCAGCACTATTATCGCCACAGTCAGGCAATATATGGATAAAATTAAACACACCATTTTGATGGAACAGGCTAATTTGGTTAGCATTTTTTGCAATCGTTGCATGACTGCGGTAGCCGTCAATACTAGCGTATAAAGTCTCGTTTTCAATACGACCTTGACAATCAACGGTTTGGCCATCAACCGAGATTAAGTAATAACTACCACTACCTTGACGCTTTTGCTCGACTATAATCGGGTATTCCTTGCCATTATGAGCCAATACCATGTGATGAATATTCGCTTCATTTAAGCGCCAAGCATTCGTCATATTCCAAGGTGAGAACGGGTCGTTGGTTTTTGCGGCCTTTGCTTGTGCTTGCTGTGCTTGTGACAACACTAAATAAAGCGCCGCCATCGGCAGTTCGCCAGCAAGGGATTGCTCGTTGTCATGAAATATTATGGCTTGGTTTTTTTCAATAAAACTGGTGTCGATATCCGCGTTAACAAATGGCGCACAAGTGGCTAAATTATAAAGAAAATCGATATTGGTTGTCACACCACTAATACGATACTCCGACAAGGCTTTCGCTAGACGTTGTAAGGCTTTTTCACGGCTTTCATCCCAAACAATTAACTTTGCAATCATAGGATCGTAAAACACGCTCACTTCATCACCTTGACGTACACCGGTATCAACACGAACAAACTCACTTTCAACAGGGGGTTGTAAAAAGTCTAACGTGCCAGTGGCAGGTAAAAAGTCATTGTCGGGATCTTCAGCGTAAATACGGGCTTCAAAAGCATGGCCGTTAATTTTCAGTTCGTGTTGAGCTTTAGGTAATACTTCACCTGCCGCAACACGTAATTGCCACTCTACTAGATCTTGACCAGTAATTAATTCAGTCACCGGATGCTCTACTTGTAAGCGAGTATTCATTTCCATAAAGTAAAATGAACCATCAACATCAAGTAAAAATTCAACCGTACCGGCACCTTGATAACCAATAGCTTGTGCTGATTTTATAGCCGATTCACCCATTTGGGTACGTAGCTCTTCGCTCATACTAAAGGCTGGCGCTTCTTCAATCACTTTTTGATGACGACGCTGTACTGAACAGTCGCGCTCAAAAAGATAAACCGCGTTTTGGTGATTATCACAAAACACTTGAATTTCAACATGGCGAGGTTGAGTTAAGTACTTTTCAACCAACATTCTGTCATCACCAAAAGATGACTTTGCTTCGCGTTTAGCGGCGGCAAATCCTTCAGCAAACTCATTTTCATGCCAAACTTGGCGCATACCTTTACCACCGCCGCCAGCGGTAGCTTTGAGTAATACCGGATAGCCCATATCATCAGCGGCTTTTTTGATCACAGCCTCCGATTGGTCATCACCATGATAACCTGGCACCAAAGGCACTTGGGCCTTTTCCATAATATTTTTAGCGGCAGACTTTGAGCCCATAGCTTCAATAGCAGCAACCGGTGGGCCAATAAAAGTAATACCTTCTTTGCTACACATGCGACAAAACTCAGCATTTTCAGAAAGAAAGCCGTAACCTGGATGAATGGCTTGCGCGCCAGTACGTTTCGCGGCTTCAATTACTTTCTCTGACAATAAGTAACTTTCGCGTGAAGGTGAGCCACCAATATGGATCGCTTCATCAGCCATATTGACGTGTAATGAGTCAGCATCAGCATCAGAATAAACCGCGACTGTTAATATGCCCATTTTGCGTGCGGTTTTAATAACACGACAGGCGATTTCACCACGGTTGGCAATTAGTATTTTAGTAAACATAAATTTTATCCTTCGCCTTTATTTGTTGATGTTTTTGACTCGGCTTGCCAAGCAGGTTGGCGCTTTTCAAAAAATGCCGTTAGGCCTTCTTGACCTTCTGCGGAAACACGAATGGCTGCAATACGTTCACAGGTGCTTTTAATCAGTGCTTCGTCAATATCTTGGTAAGCTACATCAAAGGCTAGCTGCTTTGCTTGTCGCACGGCTAATGGCCCATTAGCTAATAGTATGTTTACCATTTCAGTAACTGCGCTATCTAATGCGGTTAACGGGTATATTTCATCGACTAAACCAAGTTGCTGTGCTTTGTCAGCAAAAAATCGCTCAGCAGTTTGAAAATAACGTCTGCTGGCTTTCTGGCCGATTGCGTTAACCACATAAGGGCTAATGGTGGCAGGAATTAAGCCTAACTTTACTTCACTTAAACAAAAGCTGGCTTTGTCGCTGGCAAGGACAATATCGCAACAGCTTGCTAGCCCAACAGCGCCGCCAAAGGCAGCACCTTGCACTTTAGCAATGGTAGGCTGTGGCAAGAAATTAAGGTTTTTCAACATTTGGGCGAGGGCGTTAGCGTCCGATAAATTCTCTTCATAAGAGTAAGATGCCATGCGCTGCATCCAAGCTAAATCAGCGCCGGCAGAAAAGTTTTTTCCGCTTGACGCTAACACCATGACATTAATGTCATGGCATTGTGCTATGGCCTGAAATAGGTGATTTAGTGCAAAAATAATACTGTCATCAAAGGCATTATGCTTTTCAGGATTATTTAAGGTAACCGTTGCTACGCCGCGGTTGTCAACATCGAACAATACCTGTTGACTAGGACTTTTTATTTGGTTATATGAAAGCATCATCAATTCACCCCTACATTCTAAACAGACCAAATTTGGTCTCTTTTATAGGTTTATTAAGTGACGCTGAAATAGCTAAACCAAGCACCTGACGCGTATCGGCAGGGTCAATAACCCCATCGTCCCATAAGCGCGCTGAGGCATAATATGGATGACCTTGATGTTCGTAATTATCAATAATGGGTTGCTTGAAGTTTGCTTCTTCTTCTGCGCTCCATTGTTCACCACGAAGGTCTTTTTGATCGCGTTTCACTTGGGCTAATACGCCAGCCGCTTGTTCGCCACCCATCACTGATATACGCGAGTTTGGCCACATAAATAGAAAGCGTGGATCGTAAGCACGGCCGCACATGCCATAGTTACCTGCACCGAAACTACCACCAATTAAAATGGTAAATTTAGGCACTTGTGCGGTTGCAACCGCGGTGACCATTTTCGCGCCATGTTTAGCGATACCGCCAGCTTCATATTGTTGACCTACCATGAAACCGGTAATGTTTTGTAAAAATACTAATGGAATTTTTCGTTGGGCACACAGCTCAATAAAGTGCGCGCCTTTTTGTGCCGATTCGCCAAACAAAATGCCGTTATTGGCAATAATGCCGACTTGGTAACCATAAATACGGGCAAAGCCGCAAACTAAGGTGGTGCCATAAAGCGCTTTAAATTCATCAAATTCACTGCCATCAACCACACGGGCGATAATTTCACGCACATCATAAGGTTGACGAGAATCTTTGGGTACAATGCCATAAACTTCTTCTGTGGCATAAGCGGGTTCAACAACTTCTTTAATGGCCATTTGTACGGGTTTAACCCGATTTAAATTACCAATAGCGCTGCGAGCAATTTCTAAAGCATGGTGATCATTTTGCGCATAGTGATCGGCAACACCAGAGGTACGACAATGCACATCAGCGCCACCTAAATCTTCAGCACTGACCACTTCACCCGTTGCCGCTTTAACTAATGGTGGGCCTGCAAGGAAGATAGTACCTTGTTCTTTTACGATAATAGATTCATCAGCCATAGCCGGAACATAAGCACCACCAGCGGTACATGAACCCATCACTACTGCTATTTGTGGAATGCTTTGCGCTGACATATTGGCTTGGTTAAAGAAAATACGGCCAAAATGTTCTTTATCGGGGAAAACGTCATCTTGATTCGGTAAGTTTGCACCACCTGAATCGACCAAATAGATACAAGGTAAGTTGTTTTCTTGCGCGATAGCTTGGGCTCGTAAATGCTTTTTCACCGTTAACGGGAAATAAGTACCACCCTTTACGGTCGCGTCATTGGCAATAATAAGACATTCTTGACCACCCACACGGCCAATACCTGTGATGATACCTGCAGCGGGAACGTTATCGTCATAAACTTTAAAGGCGGCTAATTGTGATAATTCAAGAAATGCAGAGCCCGGGTCGAGTAGGGCATAAACTCGATCTCTAGGTAATAATTTACCACGTGATAAATGACGTTCTCGACTGCGTTCACCACCACCCAATTTGATTTCTTCTAACTTAATTTTTAAATCATCGACTTGTAGTTGCATATGGGCAGCATTTTCGATGAAGTCAGGGCTGCGGGGATTAATTTTTGATATTATCTTAGCCACGGTATAACCTTATTTTTTGTTGAACTCTTGCTTGGTCAGCGCATATTGATATTGTTTTCGATTCACTAATATTAAATCTGTGCTTAATGAGTGATGAGTATTCAATAGCAATAGTCACTGAAGTATTTTATAGCTTGTGCTTTTTTTTGAGCCTTGGGCTAAGCTCGAAGCTAATAGCGCGAGTTCAATAAAAAACACCTAGCATAGTTGCCTATCTGGGTGTTTTTAGGTAGAAATCGCGTCATTAGCAACGAAAAAGCCAAAACCAGCGTTAAACTGATTCGTTAAACAGTTCGCGGCCAATTAGCATACGGCGAATTTCTGAGGTGCCAGCGCCAATTTCATATAACTTAGCATCACGCAACAAACGCCCAGCAGGGAATTCATTAATGTAACCGTTACCGCCAAGTAATTGAATGGCGTCTAAAGCCATTTTTGTGGCCAGTTCTGCAGAATATAAAATAACACCCGCGGCATCTTTACGGGTTGTTTCACCGCGATCGGCTGCCATTGCACATAAATAAGCATAAGATTTAGCCGCATTCATTTGGGTGTACATGTCGGCAATTTTGCCTTGAATTAACTGAAATTCACCAATGGCTTGACCAAATTGCTTTCTGTCATGAATGTAAGGCACAACTAAGTCCATACAAGCGTCCATAATACCTAGCGGGCCGCCAGTTAATACGATGCGTTCATAATCTAAGCCTGACATTAATACCCGAACGCCTTTGCCTTCGCCGCCTAAAATGTTTTCAGCCGGCACTTCACAATCTTGGAAGACTAATTCACAGGTATTAGAGCCGCGCATACCTAATTTATCTAGTTTTTGATGACGTGAAAAACCCGGATAGTCACGTTCAACGATAAAGGCAGTAATACCTTTAGAGCCAGCACTGGTATCAGTTTTAGCATAGATAATAAAAACATTGGCATCAGGACCATTAGTAATCCACATTTTGTTGCCATTAAGAATGTATTTATCGCCTTGCTTTTTGGCGGTAAGTTTCATACTGACTACATCAGAACCAGCGTTTGGCTCTGACATGGCTAAAGCACCAATATGTTCACCTGAACAAAGTTTAGGTAAATATTTTTCTTTTTGTTCATGGCTACCATTTTTGTTTAATTGGTTTAAACAAAGGTTAGACATGGCGCCATAACTTAGGCCTACAGAGGCAGAAGCACGAGAGATTTCTTGCATAGCCACCATGTGTGCTAAGTAACCTAAACCAGAACCACCGTATTGCTCATCTACTGTCATGCCTAACAAACCTAGGTCGCCAAATTTGCGCCATAAGTCCATGGGGAATTCGTTATCTTTATCGACCTGTGCCGCACGAGGGGCAATTTCATCACGAGAAAAAGCGTTCACCGTGGTGCGGATCATGTCAACAGTTTCACCTAGGTTAAAATTCATTGATGAGAAAGTAGAAATCATAGTAGTACCCTTAATAATGGTTTGTCGTGTTAACGCTTTTATTATCACGTTAACTTTTACTTTATTTGTTACGCGACTTAGCGCTTTTATCTATTGCTGCTTATTGACTGACTAACGGTTATTTTTCGATAAGCGCCAAGGTATTTTGGCAATTTTTTTCTAAACCAGTTAATTCAATCAACACCGCTTTAATATCTTCTAATTGCTGGTTTAAGTCATTCTTTTTGTTGGAAATTAATTCCATGATTTGTATTAATTGCGTTGCACTTGAAGTGTCAGCATCGTAAAGCTCAAACAAGCGACCCGTTTCTGCTAATGAAAAACCTAAGCGTTTACCACGTAGAATTAACCTTAGTCTAACTCTATCTCTCTGGTTATATATTCTTGTTTGTCCTTTGCGATTTGGTAGTATCAGGCCTTGGTCTTCGTAAAAACGAATACTGCGGGTGGTAATATCAAACTCTCTTGCTAACTCGCCGATAGAGAAGGTGATTGGGTTCTTATCGCTCATTATGGTTACTCATTCTTGTTGCTCTAAGTTAACGCGCTTTTTATTTATGGGATACTTTACAATAAGTTTACGTTAACGTAAAGTGCGAGTGTAAAGTTAGCTAACTGAAGTGCTTTTACATAAGAGATAATAGCCGTGTGCGGTTTAAGTCCGCGGTTTAAGTCAATGGTGTTATTTAAAGCATAATCGAGCACATGATTTTGCTTTAAATAACGATGACAAACTTTGTAAATACTAGCGTTATTATATTAAAAAGTATAAAGAGTACGTTTGTGTAAAACTAAATTTACGTTAACCTAATTTGTAATTCTTATCGATTATTGAAAAACTATCTAACCAACAAATGTCGAACAAATGCTAAACAACACTTTATCGGAGAACCCTATGTCTACTCAAGATCCAATCGTTATCGTTGCTGCAAAACGTACCCCTATGGGTGGTTTTATGGGCGGTTTATCAGCCGTTAGTGCTACCACTTTAGGTGCAACTGCCATTCGTGGTGCTATGGCGGCCGCTAATCTATCTAATGATCAAGTTGATGAAGTGATCATGGGTTGTGTATTACCTGCGGGCTTAAAACAAGCTCCCGCAAGACAAGCTGCTTTAGAAGCTGATTTAGCTTTATCAACCGCCTGTACCACTATTAATAAAGTTTGTGGCTCAGGTATGAAAGCGGCTATGCAAGCACATGACGCTCTATTAGCTGGTTCTATTGATGTTGCCGTTGCTGGTGGCATGGAAAGCATGACCAACGCACCACATTTATTACCTAAAGGCAGAACTGGGATTAAAATGGGTCAAGGCCTAGTACTTGATCACATGATGACCGACGGTTTAGAAAATGCCTACGACGGTATTGCCATGGGTTGTTTCGCACAAGCAACGGCAGATGAATCTGCCTTTACTCGTGAAGATATGGATGCTTATGCTATTCGTTCATTAGCACGTGCTAATGCTGCAATTGCTGATGGTGCATTTGTTAATGAAATATCGCCAGTGACGATTAAATCGCGCCGCGGTGATTCAGTGTTTGAAATTGATGAACAACCAGGTAATGCTCGTCCAGATAAAATTCCTAGCTTACGTCCCGCCTTTAAAAAAGACGGTACCATTACTGCTGCTAACTCAAGCTCTATTTCTGATGGCGCGGCGGCATTAGTGATGATGAAGTTATCAGAAGCACAAAAACGTGGCTTAACGCCTTTGTGTAAGATAGTTGCTCACGCGACGAACGCACAAAAGCCAGCAGAATTTACCGTTGCGCCAGTAGGTGCGATGCAAAAAGTTCTAGCTAAAGCTAACTGGACAGCAGCAGATGTTGACTTGTTTGAAATTAACGAAGCCTTTGCTATGGTGACTATGCTAGGCATTAAAGCCCTAAACTTAGATGTTGAAAAAGTTAATGTTAACGGCGGCGCTTGTGCATTAGGTCACCCGTTAGGCGCCAGTGGTGCACGTATTATGGTGACATTAATCCATGCCTTGAAAAACAGAGGCTTAAGTAAAGGTATTGCTTCATTATGTATCGGTGGCGGTGAAGCAACTGCGATTGCTATTGAAATGATGTAACCATTACTTAAATTGAAAACCCACTTATTTGTGGGTTTTTTTGATCTTAGGGTACTAAAGGCTATTAGCTGCAATATAGTCAAAGCATTTTAAATAAAAACAAACACTTACTTAACTGATATTTAATTTGGTAAGCGTTTGATTTATAATTTAAATAAAAGATATCTAATCGTCTGAACTGCTAGATTTTACACAAACAGCTTGCGCTGATGGCTCGGCTGGCTTACAGCAAATATTGAATAAGTTAAAAAGTTAATGATATTTTTAACCTCTTAAGTTCATTTTACGTTTGAAGCTGTTGTTAGTGTTAATTACATTACGTGATTTTTTTTGCCAAGGAGACCAAACCAAAACAAGCCCTCGAACACAAAACCGAGCATGATAAATAAAAATATACCTGTTGAGCTGCCATAACTATAAGAGCTAAGCGCAGCCGTTATTAGTACTGTAAGAATTATAAACCTATATATTTTGTTCACACTAATTCCTTTTATATCATTGTAACTAGCATCCCATTAGAGAGCTAAAATAGCAAAGCGAAATCTTGGAAGTCCAGTCAACTATATTTTTCCGTTTTAAGTGGTTATCTATTTTGCTTTTATTAAGGGCACATATTTGTTGTAAAAATATGAAGTTAAAATCAAGTCGAATATAAATAAACCTATAACAACAGTGTAATGGTCGATAAAAGTGGGGAGAATTAGAATTATTAGTAATGATGGCAGTATTAATAATAGGGCTTTAAAAGGCACACAGATAGGCTCATTACAATTATTACAGTTATGACTAACTATAGGACTTAGGGCTAACTTTCTAAAAAAACTAACCGATTTCTCATTACAATATGGACAATTAAATTTATTCACCGTACCTCCATGTACATTGTCATACTTGAATAGCTTTTAACCTGCTTTAATTTATTATCGTTACTTCACCACTGTTAGAGTCATAGTTAACGGTAAGAGTGTCTTGCTTGTTATAAGTATAAGTACAACTTCCATTATCATGTGTTGCTTCAAAGTCACTAGAGTCGTTACCTAACACTAGAGCATCTGGTGAATCTAGCACTGCTCGCCATACATCCAAACAATCATTTTCACTGTTTAATGTTAAACTAACACCTCTTGTATCAGCAGGGTAACCATAACTATTTACACTTAAATCTCCTCCTGCGAGGGGATCTGAAATCGCTATAAAATCTTGTACAGCCTGATTTTTTCCTCGTATTAACCAAGCAATATGTACTTGGTTTACACCACTTTTAAAAGCAGCTGAAATACCTAAAAATACAGCTTCATCGGCATCCTCAGTTAAATCAATAAACTTAGGCACTGCTGTAGCGGCCAATATACCCAAAATAACGATAACGACTACCAACTCAATTAACGTAAAGCCTTTTTGCTTATACAAACTTAAAATCCCTTTAAAATATTAATGTTTATCTCGAAAATGAGAAAAGTTAACGCCTGACTAAGAGGCAAAAAATAGTTTGCTAAAATGTTGAGCGCCGAAAAAATTAAACAGTTTGTTTCATAATTTAATAGACTGTTATATAAGGATTATATTTAGCAATAGATATATAATCGTAGATAAAACAGCAATACTTAAAGTTACATAAGACAAGTGAATTAGCCAATACCTGTTAGATTTAAAACTATTATGTCTATCCCAATTTTGAGCTGCTTTAGGTTTGTTTAACTCTCTTGCTAATAAGAAAATTTTTAGCATTAATAGGTAATTCATACCAACAAAGTAATACTGTTAAAACAAAAGATATTAGCGACTTTAACCAACCCCCCCAGACGAAAAATGAGACGTAATCCACCAAACCTATTTGAAAAACACGGCTCTTAGAAGCTAATATGTGTAACTTAACATTCAAGACGTTAATGCTTTTTTGTAACTTTTCGTCAATATACATAACTTAATATTAACATTCAACACGTTAATTTTACTTATTGAATTATTTATTGAATGACTTATTGAAGATAGCGGTGTAGAAAGGCTGATTAAACTCCGCTTAAAACACAAAAGGGGACATGCAGTTAAGCTTTTTTATATACAGCGCATGTTTGAGGTTAAAGTTGAATAACTTTGAAATCTGTATTTTTCTCACATATCAAAGCAATTATGCGAACATGACGCTAAACGCACTATTGATTGTTATTTATACTGGATGAAAGCCTATATCATTTTTATTGGAAAAACTCATTCAAACCACTGCGATGAAAAAGCAGTTGAACAGTTTCTTAGTTATCTTTGAAATAACTTAAGCCTTGCCTTTAAGCCTCAGGTGTTAGCGTCAAATTTGGTTTATTATTTATATATTAAATGATGGGAGGGGGCAGGTTTTTTACTTTGCATGACTTACGCTCAAATCAGCTAAGTTATTGTAAAATAAAAAGCCTAACTCTTTATGTTTCAAACGACTATGTAGCTAAAATAGCTGATTTTTCACACGCCCAGTTAGGTCTTAACTTAATATTGTCGGGTTAGGTAAAGCTTACTATTACATTTATCAGTTCAATTGCTGACTGTGCCACATTAGCAATATTTTTTAGTGCTTATTATTTTACCTAGATATTACCTAGATATTACCTAGCTTAATAGCGCAATAATTTGTTCGCCATAAAGCTCAAGCTTTGTTTTACCTATGCCATTAATCTCTAATAGTTGATTTGAGTTTTTGGGGTTTCTGCGTGCGATATCCATCAAGCTAGCGTCGTGAAAAATAACAAATGATGGCACGCCTCTTTCTTTAGCCCACAAGGCTCTTTGTTGCCTAAGCTTTTCAAAGTTAGCTTGTTCTTCTGTTGTTAAATCATTCTCAATAGCGGGTTTTGATTGTTGAGCTTGCTTGGATTTTGTACTCTTTTGCGCCTTAAGTTGTATCGCACATTCCCCTTTTAATAAAGGCCGCGCTTTTTCGGTTAATTTTAACACGCCATAATCCATTTCAACGGCTAAATAGCCCATTGAAATCAGCTGCCTAAATACCGTCTGCCATTCATTTGCGATAAGTTCACTGCCAATATTATAAGTTGAGAGTTTATCGTGGTTAAGGCTGGTTATTTTTGGTGTCTTTTTACCGGTAAGTACATCAATTTGATGGCCAACGCCAAACCTTTGGCCTGTTCTATAAACCGTAGATAGCGCTTTTCTGGCGGCACTTGTGCCATCCCAAGTTAGAGGAGGATTCAAACAATTATCACAATTACCGCAAGGTTCTGCTAATGTTTCACCAAAATAATTTAACAGCACTTGTCTGCGGCATGAGCTAACTTCACAATAACCCAGTAAGGCATCTATCTTACGCTGCGTGAGATATTTAAACTGTTCATTGCCATCACTTTGGCTGGCCATTTGTTTCAGTTTAATCACATCTTGCATACCATAAGCTAACCAAGTGTTAGCTGGCAGTCCATCTCGACCGGCTCGTCCGGTTTCTTGATAATAGGCCTCGATACTTTTAGGCAAATTTAAATGCGCCACAAATCGTACGTCGGGCTTGTCAATGCCCATACCAAAAGCAATGGTGGCGACAATAATAATACCGTCTTCTCTCAGGAACCGTTGTTGGTTATTATCTTTAATATAGCTGGCTAAACCGGCATGATAAGGCAAGGCAACTTTTCCTTGTTCAGATAACCACTGGGCGGTTGTTTCTACCGACTTTCTCGATAGACAATAAACAATACCCGCATCATTGGTATGTTCGGCATTAATAAACTGCAGCAGCTTTTCTTTGCTATTTTTCTGTTCACTGATCCTATATTGAATATTGGGTCGGTCGAAACTGTGTATAAAAGTTTTAGCGCCTGTTAAATTTAAAACCTGAACGATTTCCTCTCGGGTTTTCATATCAGCGGTAGCGGTTAAGGCAATTTTAGGCGTGTTGGGGTATCGATGAGCTATGATTGAAAGTTTTTGATATTCAGGTCTAAAATCATGGCCCCATTGCGAAACACAATGAGCCTCATCAAAGGCAAATAATGCAATAGTGACTTTATCAATAAGGCTAAGAAAATAGTCACCTAATAATCTTTCAGGCGCAACATATAATAAGTCGATATTACCTGACATTATCAGCTGCTCTACGCGCCTTTGTTCTTCATAATCTTGTGATGAATTTAAGAATTCAGCTTTTACCCCTTGCAGCTTTAAGGCATCGACTTGATCTTTCATTAAAGCGATCAGTGGCGATACCACGATACCAACACCATCTAAAACTATCGCCGGTATTTGATAACATAATGACTTACCGCCACCCGTTGGCATCAGGGTGAACACATCAGTGCCACTGATTAATTCACTAATGATATTTGCTTGTTGATGGCGAAAATCAGCGTAACCAAAGGTGCTTTGTAAAACTGATTTTGCCGTGTTGATATCCAAATTAAGTTCCTTGATAAAACTAGATCATATTAAGTCAGCATATTTTTAAGTGCAGGGGTTATAAACCACCCAGACTAAAAATTTAATAATAAACAGCCCCCAAAATCTAATTCACTTTACATTGATGCATTGAGCCTTTATTCGTCAACACAGATTCTTTTGAGGGTCGAGCATTCGGTGAAGATAGCATTAATGGCGACATAAATGAACACAAGGCAAGTCGACGTTGGCGACTGATCGTAATAGCGGGCATTTATGCTTAACTAGTGCCATATTTTTATCATGTAAAGGTGTTTCAACGAGCTTTAAAATATATTTTCGTTATATTATCCCACTTTTGTTAACCGCCGTTCGATGAACACTTCTCTTATAATCTTGATTTTATGTTAATTATTCTGGTTGTATCGCTTTTTAACCATGAAAATCACCTGAAGGTGAGAGCCATAAAAAGACATTACTTTTTATAATAAATATAAATGCAAATAATAAGCGTTATCATTTGCATTTGGTTTTGAGGTTAGTTAATATTAAATTCTTCATTAATTAAGGTTTTAATATAAAAGTAAAAACATGACATCTCACACTAAATTTCATCATAAAAATAAAATAGCACTTGGTGCACAGGCCGTAGCTGCTGCTCTTGTATTTAGCAGCCCGCAGTTATACGCAGAAAGCAATGTAGAAAATTGTGAAAAAGATAGCGGCGTTAAGTGCGAATCAAAGCAAATTAATCAATCAGATGAAGCGATTGAATTAATTAGAGTTCACGGTTCTAAAACCTCGGTATATTTACATGCTGCCTCTGGTGATATGCGCCGTGTTGCTGCACTTGTTGATACGCCTCAAATTATTACAGTATTAACACAAGACCAAATTTTAGAAGCAGGTAAAACTGATCTTAAAGATATTTTGTCAGCGCAAGCGGGCATTACTTTAGGGACGGGTGAAAACGGCAACGCTTTTGGTGACCGTTATATTATTCGCGGCCACGAAGCGCGCAGTGACGTATTTGTTGACGGTTTAAGAGACCCCGGCATGAGCACCCGCGAAAGTTTTGCTACTGAGCGTGTTGAAATTACCAAAGGCCCCAGTTCAACTTTCGCAGGCCGAGGTTCATCAGGTGGTGCGGTTAACAGTATTACTAAAAAAGCGTCAGTAAATTATAATTTTGGTCGTGTTGATGCCGGTTTAGGTAGCGATGAATATAAACGTGTTACATTAGATTATAATTTACCCCTGTCAGAAAATTCTGCTATTCGACTTAATGCTTTAGTCTCTGATGAGGATAAACCAGGCCGAGAAGACATTTCAAATGAAAGAAATGGCGTGCAATTATCAGCTGTATATTTACCCACACAAGCACTATCTATTACCGCTGATGGCTACTATTTAGATGCTGAAGATGTGCCTGACCTAGGCAGTTATTATGACCGTGATGCAAGAGCTCCTGTTGAAGACATTCCTGTTTATGCACAAGCGTCAGACTTTTTAACCTCTAAAGTAAAAACATTCACCTTAAGAACTGAATATGAAGTGAATGATGATATTGTTCTCTATAACGCCACACGTTTTGGTGAGACCAAAAATGGTTATATTACTACCGGTGCAAGTGGTACAACCCGTGCCGCTAGCGATCTTGAAGCGCCAGGCGAACAAACCATAAATTTAAGCACCCATCAAGGTTATCAAGATGTTTCGTACGCCAGTACGCAGTTCAACTTATTCTGGAATACGAAAGTGTTTGATTTAGAGAATAACTTTGTATTTGGTCTCGAATATAGCGATGAAAGCGTTAAAAATGGTGTTTATGACATTAATTATAACAACGCAACTAATTGCATAACATCTGGTCGTCGTGGTGATAGAGAAGGTTATTGTATTGTTGACGGTACGGGTAATCAGGTCAGTGATATTGCTCAGTTGATGGGAAGAACTTATACCCGCGGTGACAACGATGCCGTACTTGATATTGAAACAGTGTCAGTTTACCTTATTGATACCGTGCATTTAACTGACCAACTTGACGTTTCTTATGGTGCTAGGTTAGACAATTTTGATTATAGTAATGACGCAACAAGTAGAGGCACTTCGGCGCTTTATGCTTATTCAGACACTATGTATAACGGTAATCTTGGCTTAATATACGATTTTTCAGAAGACCTTAATGTCTATGCAAATTACAGCACAGCAACCAACATTAATGGTGGTGAGACTGACTTAGGCGCAAACTGTGGTTATGGTGGTGTTTGTGGTAATGCGACTCAAGTACCTGACTCAGAGCCTGAACGGGTAGAAAACATTGAGCTTGGTACTAAATTAATGTTGCTTGATGATAATTTATTGTTTAGTGCCTCTATTTTTCAAATTACTAAAAATGATGTCATGGAAAGCGTAGGTGACGACGATTACGCAACCTTGGGTACCTTAAATACTGGCGAGAATAGAGTAAGAGGTATTGAAATTGGCTTTGTGGGTAATCTAACCGATGAGTTAAGTGTACAGTTTTCTGCAACGTCAATGGACTCTGAAGTTATAGACTCTATAAATGAAGACAGTATTGGCCTAGCGTTAAGTAACTTTGCTGAAAAAAGTGTCTATTTACAATTAAGATATGAAATTAATGAGTCATTTGTTGTCGGTGGTGATTACGCTTACCAAAGTGAAATGTACGCAGGCCAGCCAGATACTGCTGCTGGTTATGATAGCGTAAATAATCAATACAGCATTGTGGTTCCTAGCTACCAAGTGGTTAACTTATTTGCTAACTATTATGCTACAAAGGACTTAAGTTTTAGATTAAACATTGGTAATGCCTTTAATGAAGAATATTGGACGGCGGCATATCGTTCTGGTGCATTTATGTATTTAGGTAGTGCTACCAGTACAAAACTTACCGCAACGTATGAATTTTAATTAAAAAGGTAAAGTAAAAGTAATGATTGTTATTGAAAAAATATTATCCAAAGAAGAAGTTAATGCTTATCGTCAACAGCTCACTAACGACATTTGGGGCGACGGTAAAAACACCGCGATGGGCATGGCGGCTTCGGTTAAAAATAACAATCAAGCTGATGCCAATAATACCCATGTGCGTCAATTAGCTAACCAGCTATTGTCGCGCATCGGTGAAACACCTAAATTGGTTTCAGCCGCTTTACCACATAAAATATTTCCACCCTGTTTTAATCGTTACAGTGATACGCAAGAGTATGGTTATCACGTCGATGCGGCAATCATGAGAATTCCTGGTACCACAGAGGTTTTACGTAGTGATATGTCAATGACCACATTTTTAAGTGAGCCTGAGGAGTATGAAGGAGGGGAGTTAATTATCTCTACTGAATTTGGTCATCAGTCAATTAAGCTGCCGGCCGGTTATGCTGTGGTTTATCCCTCAAGTAGCTTACATAAAGTCACGGCAGTTACTCAAGGTCAGCGAGTCGCCGCAATTACATGGATGCAAAGCATGATAGCGGATGTTAGTCTGCGTCAAAATTTGTATCAACTAGATCAAAGTATACAAAACCTGATCACAGAGAATAAAACCTCCCGCACAGAACTAGACAGTTTACATAATGTTTACCATAACTTAATTCGAAACTTTGCCCAGCTATAGTCATGACTTGACTCGGTTAGCTTTTTCTAGTTAAGAAAAAATTAAGAAAAAGTTAAGTAAAAATCACGAAAAAGTTGAACATCACAAAGTGCTGCTCAACTAAACATTCAGCGCAAAACTCAATAGCACACGTTTACCCGACTCAATTTTAGAGACACTATGCTCATACTTGTCTGGGCGAAATAAATAAACCCGGTTAAATAAATTTATAATACAGTGTGAACACTTAAATACCCCACCTACTTTAGGAGTTCGTATGACAAAATTAAGCTTATAATAACGCCCTGATTGCACGGGATCACTGTGTGTCATTACACTATGGTTAGTTGGGTAAGTGACATAATTAATAGAAAAAATTTGACTACTGAAAATTGCTCTGTTTTTTACTTTAGCGATCATAGCCACTCCATTATTTTACGCCTAGTCATCATTATCGACAATATACTCAAGACACTTGCTTAAGACACCAGCTCAATACAGATGGATATTGGGTTGATCTAAGCCAATCACAAGCGGTAAACCTGTTGCGACTTTACTTAGTCATTAAAATAGTTGCTGGTTGGCTAATCCTCTAGCGTATCTAAATAAAAAGTTAGCTATTATTAAAAGGGCTATCGACTTAGCCCGACTAACCACTACATGTTGTGCCCCTTTCTTTTGTCATTTAGGTCTTGTTGGTGCCAAAGACGACATAAGCAGTAGCTGATATGAAGGGTTAACTTTCGGATCATATAACTGACATAAAACTCATACTTCTAATACGCTATGGGACATATAACGCCTTATCCTTCACTCTAATTTAGACTATTTCCTTGCTTAATATTTAGGTCGTATTCGAAGGTTTTGATACTTTTTATCTGTTTTCTGTTAGCTAAAACATCAAGTTCTACCTTGCCGAGATTGTTTTTATACCAAGCGTGTGGAAATATTTCTTTTGTTGGAAATTTATGAATATTTAAATGCTGATAATCATCAGTTTTTCTAGCACTACTAATATAAAGCCATTGACCATCAGGCGAAAACTGTGGGGTAAATTCAAACGCAATTGACTGAACTCGATTATGCATCATTTTAGGTAATCCCCATCCTTCTGAAGTACGCTGCTGCATCATTAATATACTATCCTTTCTGTCTTCACTTAATTGCCAATACAACGCAATATTACCGTCAGGTGAAAAGGTTAGATCGCTTTGTGATAATCTTTTGTGTTGAATAGCTTTATATGGCGTAACTTTACTTGATTTATTTACTATATCTATCTGATAAAGAGATAATTTTCCACTTCTTGTTGAGGAAAAATATAATGAGCCATTATGTATTTCAGGGCTAAGTTCATCGGCCTCTGAATTGACGCTTGATAATGGATGAATGTTTGTCCATTGTCCCAAACTCCATGATGCTTGCCAGATATTGTAATCATCTCGTTTGTACTCAGAAGCTAAGGGCATATCCGAAATGAAGAGGAGTGTTTGTCCATCAGGACTTAACATAGGATCTGAATAGCGATACTGTTTAGGCCCCAAAGTAAGTTTATGTGCCGTTTTAAAGCTACCATTTTTAGCTATCGCTACTTGCCAAATTGTCGCATTTTTAAAGTGTGCTTCTGAACGAGAGAAAACAGCTATATTGTATTGACTACTAATATTTAAATTATAGTCATTTAACTGAGACGAGAGTTTTGAAACTAGCTTTGCAGAAACGCTAGGAGCAAGTAAATAGACGAAGAATAATGTCAAAAAAGTTTTCATTTAGCGGTCCGTTAATTATTGAATAATTTGCTATTAAAGTTTTTTTGTAACTCTTTAAATGATAAAGACAAGTTTATGATGTCATTTGGATATAACGCTGATAAACCCAGGCCATATCATATTTATTGATGCCTTCTGTATTATTGCTTTGTAGCCAAGCACCAACTTCTAAAGCTTTGTTGGTTAAAAACCTATGATCTCTAAAATCTAAGCAAAATGTTTGGTTACTAACGTCAGTACTAGGATCACCATCCGTGATCATAAAGCCACTTTTTATATGTTCATTAATTAGCCAAGTACCTCGGGCGTCGGTTAGTTGTTGAGTACCTTTACTATTAATGCTCTCAGTGTTCACTGATAACAGGCCGAGCCGCCAGCGATCACCGTATCCACTGAACCTTACTCCAGTATTGATATCAATAGGTCTTCCGTGGGGGTCTAAACCTATTTTTTGAATGACGTTTAACCCCCAAGCATCCGCATTAGGATCAAATGTCAGCATCTTAAAGGGAATCGCCATTTCAACGGCCCATTCTTTGTCCGTTCTTTTACTACTTGCGTACCAAACACCGTTCCACTCAGGTATGTTTTTGCTATTGTTTACGATGAATCCATCATTTTTCACACTATTTGGATTGACGCTAAACCAGTAGGTATTCTGCTCGTTATCGAAAGTGTCAACGAGTATGGTAAAACTATCATCTCCTGTTGTGTCCTGATTGTATTGCAAGGTATTTGCGGTAATAGGTGTGTGATTATTGAATAACTCTGCGCCAATTAATAAGTATTCGTCATTATACATTAGCTTAATTTTACTTTTATTAATGTTCGCTGATTTAACCTTCGGCCAGACTTGAGTAAGCTGGTCAATTGTTGCTTCTGCTTGCAATGAAGGATCTTGTAAATCGCCGTCGGTTGTAGGTTTGGCAGAGGTAAAATTTATGCTTACCTGTGGTTTTTTAGTTTGTGATGCGAAAGCGTTAGTACTGATGAGTAAACATAAAATATAGGTCAGGTACTGCATGTCGATTCCTAATTCATGAATGATTTTTGGTGATTATGTTGATGACGAACATTAATTGCTTGAAGTTACAAAAAAGAATTATGAAGATTTATAAAGATACACTAAAAACAAATAGTTACTTTGTTTTTAGTGTACCTTTTTGTCACCATTAAGAAGGTGCTATCATAATATTAGCGCATTACAGAAGATCATATTGATACATCTTTTTGATGCGCCTAACAAGTTGACGAATGGTTAACTTATCTGATGTTTTTTACCCAAGCTTTTATTTTCTTTTCTAATAGCGGCATGGGCAAGGGGCCATCGAGTAATATTAAATTATGAAAATGTTTAATATCAAATTTATTACCTAAAGACTTTTCGGCATACTCTCTTAAAGCTTGGATTTTTAGTTGTCCTGTTTTATAAGCTAAAGCTTGAGCAGGCCAAACCATATAACGTTCGACCTCTGCCGTAATGTCTGTTTCAGCAAGAGTGGAATTATCTAACATATAATCTATAGCTTGCTGTCTACTCCATTGTTTAGCATGAATTCCTGTATCAACAACGAGGCGCATAGCGCGAAATAATTCAGCATCTAACTTACCGTAATATTGATATGGGTCGGTGAACATACCCAACTCTTTTCCTAGGCTTTCAGCATATAGAGCCCAACCTTCTGCATATACAGTGTAGAAGTTCTGAGTTCGAATTTTAGGTAAACCTTGCACTTCATTTTGCAAGCTCAATTGAAAATGATGGCCGGGAACAGCTTCATGAATAGATAAGGTTTCTATACCATATTTAGGTTGTCCGTTAAGATTGTAAATATTGGCAAAAAATACCCCCGGACGGGAGCCATCGGCGGCTCCTGGGATATAGGAAGCTCCTGGGGCTGATTTAGCTTGTGCTTCAGGATAAGAACGTATTACATAATCTGATTTGGGTATAACACTGAAATAATCATTCACCATAGGCGTTATTCTTAGTTTAACTTCTTCATAAGCCTTTAATACCTCAGCTGGTGTTGCATAATAGAATTTTTTATTATTTTTAAGATAATTAAAAAAAGTCGTTAAATTTTCTTTGAAGCCAATTTGCTTAATCACCTCGCGCATTTCCTGATGAATACGCTTAACTTCTGCTAAACCGGTTTGGTGAATTTCAGCTGCGGTTAACGGTAAAGTGGTGTTGCTTTCAATAGCATGTTGATACCAACTTTTACCATTTGGTAATGTACCATAACCTATACTTTCTCTTGTGTGAGGCAGATATTCAACTTGTAAAAATTTTGTCATGTGAATAAAAGCAGGAGTGACTTTCTTATCGATAACATCTTCATAAGTTACTGTCAGCCTTGCTTTTTCTGCTGCTGAAATATTATCACCAATCTCTTTCAGAGGAGTGAAAATGCTGCTTTGTAGTGGGTATTCAAATACTTGCGCCTGCATTTGCGGGATCATTGACTCTACAACAGCTCTGGGTAATACAACATTGGCTTTAATGCCCGCGCGCATGTTGACTATTGCTTGTTCCATCCAAATAGCAAAACCTTCCATCCTTAACACAAAATTATCAAAATCTTGGGCTGTATTAAAGGGTTGCCCACTAAGGCCTGTGCCAAGCTGAATAAACATGTTGTGGGGACTGAAAATAAATTGATTTAGGGGCAGGTACTCGTTTGGGAAATGACTTCCTTTAATATTACTCAGCAATTTTTCTTTAAATATCTGGTAGGTATATTCATCTTGTTCACTCAGTTTTAAGTCACCAAGGTTGCTTAATGCAGTCAAATATTTTTGTTCTATTGCTTTATTTTCGGCAATAAAGCTAGCCGTTAAATTATTGGGCCATAAATTATTAAACCTGTTGTCACCGTAAAACATCGCATTTAATGGCGCTCTTGGTAGTGTTTCTTCTAAGTAATTATCGGTTAATGAAATAAGTTTTCCACTATCGGTACGGGACACTTTTATTGATGTTGACTGCTGTTCAAGGCTAGTTAGTAGCTGTTTGATTAAAAGCTGTTGCTGAATATGCTTGTAATAAAATAGTTGATGTAAATATTAATAGGATTGTTTTTTTCATAGTTACTATGGTCCTTTTTCTAGAATTAAAGGTATCATCAGACAATTTATATAGACTAACTAGTGCATTTAGTTGCGCTAATCATGTATGATTTTATGTTATTATGTTTTGGGCTTAATGATATTGCTTGAAGCTATAAAAAAGATTTATAAAGGTTTATGAAGATTGAATAATAACAACGAGTTACATGACGTTATCGATGTAAGTAGACGAATATTAAAGTCAGGCGACTTATCTATAAGTATAATAAATCAACAGGTTTATTTTCAAGGTAAACCCTTGGTGCTCCCTAATTTATCCTACCAATTACTGGTAGATTTGATGATGCATTGGCCAAAAACTAGAACTCAAGATGAATTAATTCAATCTATATGGGGGAAAGTTCAGGTACAAAACTCAACGTTAAATCAGCGTGTGAAATTATTACGTCAAGCACTTAAGGAGCAGGGAGGCGAGTCAAAAAGTATCGCTTTGGTTAGAGGAGTAGGATATCGCTTTGCTGAAGAAGTGATAATTTCACAAGAAAATGAACTAGTTAAAGATAACAAAGTTAGAGAGAAAAATACTGCAATCGAAAAAGCATCCAAGCCTGTAAATATTATCAAGAAAAATGGCTTTAAAATACTGACGGCTTTAGTTGTTATTTTGGGTTTGAGTAGTACACTATTGCAACGGACTACTCAAACAGAAAAAGCGCAAGTAAAGCAATCATTACCTGTAGATAAACAACGAAAATCGATCACAGTAGCTCCATTTATTTCAAGCAGTTATGCCAACACTACTGATGACTACCTAGCTAATAGCTTTAGTGCTGAAATATCAAGTTCCTTAGCGGAAGTCAGTGGTTTTCAGGTTGTTACTTATAACAAGTCCCCCCAACCACAACTAATTTCATTAACTAACCAAGAGATGGGGCGAAAACTACAAGTTGATAACATACTAACAGGTAAGATTGAGCGTATTGAAAGTGGCTTTAATGTCGATATTCAATTGTTATCAACTAATACTAATGAAATTTTGTGGGCGCAAAATTATCATGTATCAACAAGCGAACTCTATTTCTTAAAATTTGATATAGCACAAGGGATTAAAGCCCATTTGTTTCCTAATAATATACAACCAGTTAAATACCGAACAGATCCCAGCCTAGTTAACCCAAAAGCATACGATTTTTACCTTCAGGCAATGGATTATCAAAGGCGTAATTCCAAAAGAGCTAACCTCAATGCACAAACTTTAATAAAGCGCGCTTATGAGTTATCACCTAACTGTCTGGATATTATTTCTGGTTATGCCGCTGTTATAAATAGTGGAATAAGTTTAGGGGAGGAAACAGACAGCTCCATGACAAAGGCAATATCCTTGGCGAATAAGGCAATCGATCTCTATCCAAACAATTTTAGGGGCTATGTTGAATTAGCAAACAGTAGTTTGCTGCAACAAGACGATAAAATGGCACTCAAATATTTTAAACAAGCCTTGTTACTCTCCCCTGAAAATGTTGCTGGATTAATTGGACTTGCCAAAATTCAAATTAAAAGCAGAAAGTTTAAAAAAGTCTTAGCAAATATTGAACTATTGAAAATTTTGCACCCAAGCTCAACAAATTCATTGTTGTTATCAGGTGATGTTTATTCTGCGCTAGAATTATATGCTCAGGCACAGCAGGATTATGAGTCGATTATTAAGGTAGAACCCGACAATATTGATGCAATGATTGGCTTGGCCAAAATAAACATTAAGCAAGAAAATTTTGATAATGCCAAAAAATATTACCAATCAATTCATGAGATCTCACCAGACTCACCTCAATCACTTTACATATTGTTAGAGTTATTGTTTTTTCAGCAGCACTATCCGCAACTAATTAAACAAGTAGAACTTAGTCAGTATGACCATAAAAAAGGCATCTACAACACTGAAATTGGCGAGCTAAAAACCTTAGCACAATTATTAGTAAATCCAGTTGAAAATACATACGAAATAGCAAAAAAGATTAGTCACTACCAAGCTGTAATGCTTGATGATGAAGCCTCCGTAGATAAGTTTAATTATTTGTTTGCTTTATTGGAGGCTGTTGGAAAAACAGTAGAGCTAGAAAATTGGAAAAGCATGAAGAGTAAATATATTGATGATGGACAAAAGAATATTCTTTAAATTGTCATATCTATTTTTTTGAAACATTGTCATATAAAACGACGAATTCAATTTTCGTTAAATAGATTTTAATGATATGTTTTTCTCTAAAAAATATGATTCTATATAATACTAACTGCCGCTATGAATTCAGTCTTAAAGTGTACACACTATTAATATGGTATCCGAGCGTGTTTAGCCTGTATTTTGTTTAGGTATCTAGTTATACGTGGCTGATTATTCAGCTTATAATTTAAATATACATACAACTAATTGTATGTTCATTTTGGGGTGTTTAAGAGAGTAATGACTTCACTTTTATTGCCCTTTTTTGATCAGATATTATATCTGGTTGAAAAATAGGTTGTATCGGAAAGGTTAATTTTTGGCGAATAATTAACCAAATAATTTATTAATCAATGTCTTTAAAGTTCCCACTGATCTTGCCCCATAATAATGGACAGTAATTTAATACTTCTATGGCGCAATGGGGGCGAAAGCGAGATATAAATATAATACTTATGTCTGCTATCTCTGGAAATAGTGAGTATCATGTTGGTGATAATTGACATAATAATTTGGACCGTTTTGTGGCATAAGTGATCGAAGAGGTTAAATCTAGTAAACATAAGATGTAGTGGTCGGTTGGGCTAAGTGGATAGCCATTATTATTAAGGTGAAAAAGGTAGGATGAAAAAAGTGTTTTGTTACTTGAATTGTAGTTAATCAACAGGACAGTTAATGGCTACTATACCTGCGCTAAGGTACTAATGAACTATGACGAGAATCACGATATTGCTTTGGTGAAATACCCACTAATTTTTTAAACAGTCGCGAAAAATAATAAGGGTCGCTATAGCCTAAGTCGCTAGCAATGTCTTTAATCGCAATATCGCTATTATCTAGCTGTAAACAGGCATGTTGAATTTTCATATTAATAAAATGCTGAATAGGCGAGCTATCGGTTAATTCTTTGAATTTTTTTGCAAAGTGAAATTTTGATAGCTGGCTATAATGCGCTAGCGTATCTAGGCTTAGCTCTTGGTGTAAACTGTTGCGCATTAGCGCCTCCACCGCTTCCAAATCAAAACTTGAGCTATTATTAAACATCGTTAAACGCAATTGCAGGGCAAGAAAACTCAAAGCTTGTTGCAAAATATGCACAGCGTGAATAACGTTTGTCGCGGTATAGCCTCGAGCGCCCAATGCCAGTAAATGATCAAAGTCGCTAACAATAGTTTTCAATACACCGACATGTGCTTTGCCACTGTCCATTTTCATTAACAGTCGCTCTGCAAAGTCTTGTGCTAATGTGCCGGTAAAATTAATCCAATAGACAATATTGTCAGCTGATTTGCTGTCACGACTGGTCAGTTGTTTATCACTTTGACTGTGAATTTTTACCGAATCGTGAGTTTTATTAAGGGTAAAAGTGAACGCGGCATTAGGATTGATAATAACAAGATCGCCACGTTCTATAACTCTCTCTTTGCCTTGGTAAGCTAATTTACCCGCCCCCGACAAGCAGTAAATTAAGGTATGGCAATGGTTATTCTCTTGTTGTAATTTATAGTTGTTATTTGCTTGTGTGATGCCTAATGAAACCGGATATAAACCATCGGTTAAGCGATGCTTTGATAACTTTTTTAATAAAAAAACCGGGATGAATAAGCGAATGTCTGCTGATGTATTAAGCTTGATATTTGCCATGTTATCCTATGGTTCTAAAGGTTAATGATAAGGTTTATGTTAGCTGGTCTAATCACAATATAGTCCATCAAATTGACAATAAAATCAATGTTCATTACATTTTTAGTATGGTCTAATTTTATTATGAAGTTTACATGATCAACTTTTACGACCAAAACTAGTGCTTTAGCCCTTTGTCGGTCGTGATGACTAAAATAATTATTGTTTCATGATGGCAAGTTTTTTCGTTGCAACGGCTTGAAGCGAGTGTGAAAAACTCATTGTGAAAAAAATTTTGATACATAAGAGAGTATGAGATGAATACACCAAGATATCAGTTAAAAAACAAGATCCGTATTGTTACCGCGGCCTCTTTGTTTGATGGTCACGACGCCGCTATTAATATTATGCGCCGAATTTTGCAATCAAGTGGTGCAGAAGTTATTCATCTTGGTCATGACCGCAGTGTTGAAGAAGTGGTTAATACCGCTATTCAAGAAGACGCCAACGCGATTGCCATGACCTCTTATCAAGGCGGTCATAACGAATATTTTAAGTATATGTATGACCTATTAAAAGAACGCGGTTGTGAGCATATTCGTATTGTTGGCGGCGGCGGTGGCGTGATACTACCTGACGAAATTAAAATGCTACAAGATTATGGTGTTACCCGTATTTACTCGCCAGATGACGGTCGTGCGTTGGGCTTGTTAGGTATGATTGACGACATGTTAGAACGTTGTGATTTTAAAACTGGCGTTAATGTTAAAAAAGACGACGTAGCTAATTTAAAGAAAGACGTGCCACTGCAAGATAAAAAACAAGCAATTGCTCGTTTGATTTCAGCCGCAGAAAACGCACCAGGAGAAAATAAAAGTAACCTTGATAAAATTCGCAAGATTGCCGCCGTTAGTAAAACCCCAGTATTGGGTATTACCGGTACCGGTGGTGCAGGTAAATCATCTTTAGTTGATGAACTTATTCGTCGCTTTTTAATGGCCAGCAGTGACAGTAAAATTGCTATTGTGTCGGTTGATCCGTCAAAGCGTAAAACGGGTGGTGCGTTATTAGGTGACCGTATTCGCATGAACGCGGTGAATAATGACCGTGTTTATATGCGATCGTTAGCAACACGTCAATCAAACTTAGCCTTGTCTGTGTATGTTCATGACACATTAGATATTTTAAAAGCGACCGATTTTGATTTAATTATTTTAGAAACTTCAGGTATTGGCCAGTCAGATACCGAAATTGAAGAGCATTCTGATGTCTCTTTATATGTCATGACGCCAGAATACGGCGCGGCAACACAACTAGAAAAAATCGACATGCTTGATTTTGCTGACATTATCGCGTTAAATAAATTTGATAAACGTGGCGCACTTGATGCTTTACGTGATGTGAAAAAACAATATAAACGTAACCGTGGCATGTTTGAAGCCGGCGATGATGAAGTACCCGTTTACGGCACTATCGCGTCACAATTTAACGACCGTGGCATGACCGAGTTATATAACGCGGTGATCACGGCGTTAAACACTAAAGTTGGCTTAGTGGTTGGCGATATTCTCTCTACCGAAGGAACCTTAGCGAATAAAAGTAGCGTTATTCCAGGTAATCGTATTCGTTATTTATCTGAAATATCTGAAAGTAACCGCGGTTATGACGCTTGGGTTGAAAAGCAAGCAACAGTGGCCCAAAAGCTTTATGGCATTCATCAAGCGATTGAAACGGCAAAAGAAACTGACACTGAGGTTTCTGCTGATTTAGTGACACAACTTGTAGCCTTATATGCTCATGTAGAGCTAGATTTAGATCCTAAAAACAAAGTATTACTTGAGCAATGGGCTGCTAAAATTCAACGTTATAAAGACCCTGAATTTAAATTTAAAGTCCGTGATAAAGAACTATCGATAGCGACGCATTCAAAATCATTATCGGGCAGTGATATTCCAAAAATTAGTATGCCTAAATATCAAGGTTGGGGCGATATTTTAAAATGGAATTTACAAGAGAATGTGCCAGGTGAATTTCCATACACTGCCGGTTTATTCCCATTCAAACGTGAAGGCGAAGACCCTACACGTATGTTTGCCGGTGAAGGCGGCCCAGAGCGAACTAACCGTCGTTTTCATTATGTTTCTAAAGGTATGCCGGCTAAACGTTTATCAACGGCGTTTGATTCAGTAACCTTATATGGTAACGATCCAGCGATTCGTCCTGATATTTACGGAAAAATTGGTAACGCAGGTGTCTCTATTTGTTGTTTAGACGATGCGAAGAAACTTTATTCTGGTTTCGATTTAGCCCATGCCATGACTTCAGTTTCAATGACCATTAATGGTCCTGCGCCCATGTTGTTAGGCTTTTTCTTAAATACCGCCATTGATCAACAATGTGAGCGTTTTATCACTGAAAATGGTTTAGAAAAAGAAGTAGCGGCAACGATTGCTAAAATTTACAAAGACAAAGGTTGTGAACGACCAAGCTATCAAGGTGAATTACCGGATGGCAACGACGGTTTAGGCTTAATGCTATTAGGTGTAACTGGCGATCAAGTTTTACCACCCGAAGTTTACCAAGCGATAAAAGCGAAAACCTTAACGCAAGTTCGCGGCACGGTTCAAGCCGATATATTAAAAGAAGATCAAGCGCAAAACACCTGTATTTTCTCTACTGAATTTGCTTTGCGTTTAATGGGTGATGTACAAGAATATTTCATCGAAAAAGGTGTACGTAACTTCTATTCAGTGTCTATTTCTGGCTACCATATCGCCGAAGCTGGCGCGAACCCGATCACTCAGTTGGCCTTAACCTTAGCGAACGGTTTTACCTTTGTAGAATATTACTTAAGCCGTGGTATGGATATTAACGAGTTTGGTCCTAACTTATCATTTTTCTTCTCAAATGGTATCGACCCTGAATATGCTGTTATTGGCCGTGTGGCTCGTCGTATTTGGTCAAAAGCGATGAGAAATAAATATGGCGCTAATGCCCGTGCACAAATGTTGAAATACCATATTCAAACATCAGGTCGTTCATTGCATGCGCAAGAAATTGATTTCAATGATATTCGTACCACATTACAAGCACTTTACGCGATAAACGATAATTGTAACTCTTTGCATACTAATGCTTACGACGAAGCGATTACCACGCCAACTGAAGACAGTGTTCGTCGTGCGATGGCCATTCAATTAATTATTAACCGTGAATTAGGACTTTCTAAAAATGAAAACCCAATTCAAGGGGCATTTATTATTGAAGAATTAACCGACTTAGTCGAAGAAGCAGTACTAACTGAATTTGATCGCATCAATGAACGTGGTGGTGTACTTGGCGCAATGGAAACTATGTACCAACGTGGCAAAATTCAAGAAGAAAGCATGTATTATGAACACTTAAAACATTCAGGTGAATATCCGATTATTGGCGTTAATACTTTCCTCAGTTCAACAGGATCACCTACGGTTGTGCCTGAAGAAGTTATTCGCGCCACAGAAGAAGAGAAAAATTATCAAATTGAGATGCTAGCTAGTTTAAATAAAGCCAATGACGCAGAAGTACAAGTATTACTTAAGCGTTTACAAACAGCGGCCATTAAACAGGATAATATTTTTGAATTGATGATGGATGCTTGTAAGGTTTGTTCATTAGGCCAAATTGTTAATTCATTATTTGAAGCGGGTGGACAGTATCGTCGTAACATGTAATACGTGTTCAATTTATATAAGTAACCTGATAGGTATGAATGATGAGTAATTATCAAGCGCCAATGCGTGATATGCAGTTTTTATTACATGAAGTATTTAATGCTGAAAAATTATGGTCAACCATGCCGGCAGTGGCTGAGCTTATTGATCAAGACACCGCGGATGCGATTTTATCAGAAGGAGCAAAATTAACGGCTGGTGTTATCGCGCCTTTGAATCGTAATAGTGATGAACAAGGGGCTAGTTGGACTAACGGCGAGGTAACAACGCCTGATGGATTTGCTAAAGCGTATCAAATGTATTGTGAAGGTGGTTGGGGAGCATTGAGTGGCGATCCTGAGCATGGCGGTATGGGTATGCCAAAAATGTTGCAATCGTTTGTTGAAGAAATGACTCAGTCTGCTTCTATCTCATTTGCGCTTTATCCTATGTTAACCGCTGGCGCGAGTTTGGCACTGAGTGCACACGCGAGTGAAGACATGAAGCAAACTTATCTGGAAAACATGTATTCAGGTAAGTGGGCCGGCACTATGTGTTTAACCGAGCCTCATGCCGGTAGCGATTTAGGCATAATGACCGCAAAAGCCGAAGCGTTAGCCGACGGCAGTTTTGCCTTATCGGGCACTAAAATATTTATTACCGGTGGTGAGCAAGACCTAACTGAGAATATTATACATTTAGTATTAGCAAAAATACCTGGCGCGCCGGAAGGCCCTCGTGGCATTTCTATGTTTGTGGTGCCTAAATTTTTATTACTTGATGATGGCAGCTTAGGCGCTAGAAATACCGTTAGTTGTGGTTCAATTGAACATAAAATGGGTATTAAAGGCTCAGCAACCTGTGTGATGAACTTTGACAGCGCAAAAGGCTTTTTAGTTGGTGAGCAAAATAAAGGCTTAAACTACATGTTCACTATGATGAACTATGAACGTTTAGGTATGGGTATTCAAGGGGTTGGTGCGGCTGAAACCTCATATCAACAAGCGGCAGAATATGCCCTTGAACGTATTCAAGGTCGCAGTGCTACGGGTGTAAAGTCGGCCAATAAAAAAGCAGACTCACTTATCGTTCATCCCGATGTCAGGAAAATGCTCTTAACCATGCGGGCGTTAAACGAAGGGGGGCGCTGTTTCTCCACTTATGTTGCTAAACAACTCGACATTGTTAAATTCTCTGCTGACCAAATTGAAATACAACAAGCCGAGCAGTTAGTTGCGCTGTTAACGCCAGTGGCAAAAGCGTTTATGACCGATATGGCCTTTGAAAGTTGTAGCTTGGGGCAAATGGTTTTTGGTGGCCACGGTTATGTCCGTGAATGGGGCCAAGAGCAACTGATGCGTGACGTGCGCATTGCCCAAATTTATGAAGGCACCAATGGTATTCAGGCGCTTGATCTACTAGGTCGTAAGGTTGTTGCTAACAAAGGTCAATTTCTTGAGGTTTATTTCACTGAAATAAATTTATTCATTGAAAAAAACGTTCATAAACCAGTGCTAGCAGAATTTGTGCAACCTTTGGCCGGTGCTTTAGAAAAGTTAAAAACGGTTACTGGGGTGATCATTGCCGAGCAAGCGCATGATAAAAATATGGTTGGTGCCTCAGCTACTGATTATTTGGCCGCATTTGGTCTAGTGAGTTATGCCTATATGTGGGCTTTGATGGCAGAAAAAGCTTTAGATCAATCTGAGCAAGACTTCTATCAAGCAAAACTCTATGTTGGTGGTTTTTTCATTGAACGATTACTACCAAGAATTGACGGTCATATTCATGCGATTGAAGCCGGCAGTAAAACCTTGATGGCCATGCCAGAAAATCTCTTTAATTATAATCATTGATAGAGTCATTAAGCTATTAACAACAGCGAGTTAAGGCATAAACTTTTAGCATTAGTTTTTGCTGCCTATCTTGTTTAAAGTCAGTTGAGGCAGGGTAATACTATTTTATTATCGGCTGAGTCTAATTTCTCAGCTTAGCCGTTAAAATAACTAATAGAGAGGGGGTTAACATGTCAACAGTTCCTGAAAAATTTACCGCATTTCGTATCCATAAAAACGATAAAACCATTACCAGCGGTTTTGAGCAAATTAGCTTAAACGACTTAACTGATGGTGAAGTGGTTATTAAAGTTGCTTACTCCGATATTAACTATAAAGATGCCTTAGCGGCCACAGGCAAAGGGCGTATTTTAAGAACCTATCCACTGGTTGGTGGTATTGATTTGTCAGGTGTTGTTGTTAGCTCTGAAGACTCGCGTTTTCAAACCGGTGATAAAGTGCTAGTTTGTGGGGCACAATTATCTGAACTTTATGATGGTGGTTACGCCGAGTATGCCCGGGTTAAAGCGGATTCCGTGGTTAATTTACCCCAGGGTATGAGCCTACGTGATGTCATGGCTTTAGGTACTGCCGGTTATACCGCGGCCCTTGCAATACAAAGAATGGAAGACAATGGCCAAGTGCCTGAACGTGGCCCCATTATAGTAACAGGGGCAACAGGCGGTGTGGGTAGTTTTGCTATTAATATGTTGTCGAATATCGGCTATCAAGTGATTGCGTTTACCGGTAAAGTCGAACAAGAACCTTATTTAAAAGCATTGGGCGCAAGCCAATTAATTAATCGCAACGATATTGAAATGGGCACCAAACCTTTAGAAAATGCCCAATGGGGCGGTGCAATCGACAACGTAGGTGGTGATACTTTATCTTGGCTTACTCGTACTACTTGCGTGTGGGGTAATATTGCATCCATTGGTTTGGCCGGAGGCATTAAATTGGATTCGACCGTTATGCCCTTTATTTTAAGAGGTGTGAGTATATTGGGTATCAATTCAGTGGAAATGCCGATATCAGTTCGTACCCAAGGCTGGAAAAGGTTATCAACTGACTTGAAACCAACAAAATTGGCTTTAATTTCTCCCACAACTATTGAGTTTAAAGACTTACCTAACGCATTTGACGCTTATGTCGATGGTACAGTTACCGGCCGAACCGTTGTGGCTATTGATGCAACATTATAATTGTTTATTATATAGTTTATTAATAATGAAGCTAACTAGTGCAATTATATAGCGAAACTAAATAACAAAATTAACCAGTGAAATAACGGGAACAAAACTGAATGAGTGATGTGATATTTACAGAGTTAAGCAGTACAAATAATAAAAAAATAGCCATAGCAGAACTTAATGCCCCTAAATCGCTCAATGCATTAAATCTTTCGATGATTAAACTGTTAACCCAACAACTTACGTCTTGGCAAGAAGATGACAGTATCGCTGTGGTTATTTTACAAGGCGCGGGTGAAAAAGCGTTTTGTGCCGGGGGCGATGTGGTTAGTCTTTATCACTACCTAAACGAGCTAGTGACACCCATAGATGATCAAGTCATTAAAACCGGCTTCGCGCATGACTTTTTTGGCCAAGAATATGTCCTTGATCAATTAATTCACAATTTTAGCAAGCCCATTATGATCTGGGGCGATGGTTATGTCATGGGCGGCGGAGTAGGTCTGTTTGCGGGTGCCAGTCATCGCATCACAACTGAGCGTACTTTAATGGCCATGCCTGAAATAACAATAGGCTTATACCCGGATGTAGGATCGAGTTGGTTTTTAAATAAAACCCCTGGCGAACTAGGACTATTTTTAGGGATCACAGGTGCTGTTTTTAATGCCGCAGATGCTAAATATATTGGCTTGTCGGATTATACTATTGATAGTTTGTCTAAAAAGGATATTTTTGATCATTTATTAACAGTGGACTGGCAAGACAATAATAAAAATTATCAATTGCTAGATCAAACCTTACTGGGGTTTTCTAATGATTTTGAGCATCACTTGCACTCTGAGTTAAAAGCAAATGAAGTGGGCATAGCCAAATTACTGGCTTTCGATAACATTGTTGATATTCACACCGCGATTCTAAATGTAAAAACAGAGAATAAGTGGCTGACTCAAGCAAAAAACAAATTGCAGGCGGGTAGCCCTCTTAGTGCTTGTATTATATATAGACAACTACAAACGACTAAAACACTGAGCTTAAGCGAATGTTTTGCCTCAGAGTTAAATTTAATCTTACGTTGTTGCCAATATTCTGAAGCTTGCGAAGGTGTTAGAGCGTTATTAGTCGATAAAGACAAAAATCCAAATTGGTCTTTTGCAAATATTAGTGATGTTGACAGTAAATTAGTTGATTGGTTTTTTAGCCCAATCAACTAGATAATATATAATAGAAATAAAGGAAAAATAATGGATTTGAATAATAAAGTCATCGTGATCACTGGTGGTGGACAAGGTCTAGGCCGTTCGATGGCAATTAATTTAGCGACCCAGGGCGCTAAGCTGGCGTTAATTGATTTAAATGAAGCGCTTTTACAAGAAACGGTTAAATTAGTTGTAGAAGCGGGTTCAAGTGCAAAATACTATATCGCCAATGTCACAGATGAACCTGATGTTGAAAAAACCTTTAGTCAAATTAATAGCGACTTTGATGGTATTGATGGCTTGATTAACAATGCCGGCATATTGCGTGATGGTATGTTTGTTAAAGCTAAAGACGGCGTAGTGAGTAAAAAAATGTCACTGGATCAATTTCAATCGGTCATTGATGTCAATTTAACCGGTGTATTTTTATGTGGTCGAGAAGCAGCGGTTCATATGATAGAAGGTAAGCGCAAAGGCGTTATTATCAATATGTCTTCTATTGCACGCGGTGGTAATATGGGCCAAACCAATTATGCGGCTTCAAAAGCTGGCGTAGTTGCCATGACAGTTACCTGGGCAAGAGAGCTTGGTCGTCATGGCATTCGTGTTGGTGCTATTGCTCCCGGTGTTATTCACACCGCAATGACAGATGCAATGAAACCTGAAATGCGTGAACGCTTAGAAAAAATGAAACCAGTAGGGCGCCTAGGTGAAGCCGATGAAATAGCCCATACCGTTAAATATATCTTTGAAAATGAATTCTTCACTGGTCGAGTTATCGAAATTGATGGCGGCCTTTGTATGTAATTTTGATAAGCTATTATCGAAATTACAGTAAGTAAATAAAAAGACGAGATTATCTCGTCTTTTTCGTTTATATAAGTACAGATGCCTAGCATCAGTAAATAGTCGAACACAGCTATAAGTAGAGTAAAATGAAAAAAGCACTTTTTCTAGACAGAGATGGCATCATTAATATCGACCATGGCTATGTACACAAAATTGAAGACTTTGAGTTTATTGACGGCATCTTTGAACTTTGCCGATTAGCAATAGCTAAAGGTTATCAAATATTTGTTATCACTAACCAAGCCGGTATTGCTCGAGGTTATTATGATCAAGCCACCTTTGAAGCATTATCGCAATGGATGGTTAACGCCTTTGCAGAGCAAGCAATAACTATTGCTAAAGTTTACTATTGTCCGCACCATCCAACGAAAGGTGTAAATGAATTTGTTATGTCATGCAACTGTCGTAAGCCAGAGCCCGGTATGATCATACAAGCACAACAGGAATTTTCACTGACTTTAACTGAAAGTGTTTTTATTGGTGATAAGGTTTCTGATATGCAAGCAGCTAGTAATGCTGGTATCAAATGCAGAATACTTGTTAATAGTCGTTACACTGATGAGGCTTCTTCAGAACAGATTGAAGGTGTAAATCGCGTTAATAACCTTGAGCAAGCCAGTAAATTTATAAAATAAGTTTGTTTAATCATCGTATTGTATGATTAAAAGGCAAACGAACACTTATTCGTAATTTAATAACAATTAGGTGTTGACGTGAAGCCAGAAATCTCTAGAATGCGCTCCAGTTCCAAGGGGTAACCCCAAAGAGCTGTTTTAATAAGTTATCTTATTCAGTTCAAGCTGATTTGGTTAACTTAACGTGATAAAACGAGTTGTTTGAAAGTTAAAAAAACTTTTAAAATAAAACGAAATAA